>NZ_BAAAZU010000003.1:193478-218042 GCF_039537065.1 Luteimonas lutimaris
GCTTGCACGGGGTCCGCGACGCTCAGCGCACGCTGAAGCCGTGCCTGCGGAAAATGTCCGCGGCCGCCGGCGTGTGCAGCCACTCCACGAGTGCCGCCGCCTGCGGATGCCTGCTCGCCTTCACCTTCGCCACCGGATACACGATCGGCGGGTGCGAGTCCTCCGGGAACGTCGCCAGCACCTTCACCCGCGGCTCGGCCTTGGCGTCGCTGCCGTAGACCACGCCCAGCGGGGTTTCGCCGCGCGCGACCAGCAGCAGCGCGGCGCGCACGTTCTCAGCCTGCGCCGTCCGCGGGGCGAGGCCGTTCCACATGCCCAGCGACTCGAACGCCGCCTTCGCGTACTTGCCGGCCGGCACGCTGTCGACCAGCGCGAGCGAGATCCGGCCGCGTGCGCCCAGCAGCGGCCGCAGGTCCGTGCCGCGCGCCAGTTCCAGCGGCCGGGCGGCGCTGTCCGCGGGCGCGACGAGTACCAGCGTGTTGCCGAGCAGCTCGCGGCGGGTGGCGGTGTCGATCAATCCCTTCGATTGCAGCGCGTCCATCCAGTCCAGGTCCGCGGAGATGAAGACGTCGGCCGGTGCGCCCTGTTCGATCTGCCGCGCCAGTGCCGAGCTGGCCGCGTAGGACACGCGGACGTCCTGCCCGGTTTCGCCGCGGTAGGCGAGCGTGGCCTCGTCCATCGATTCCTTGAGGCTGGCGGCTGCGAAGACGGTCAGCGGCGCATCGGCCGCGCGCGCGGGAAGGAGGCAGGCGAGGAGGGCGAGGCAGGTGGCGAGGAGGAATCGTGCGGTCATGGTGGTCCAGTCTCCTTGATGGCCGGGCAAGGAACCCGCTTTCCGGTTTACGGCGCCACGATCACGGTGATCGCCCGCACCTGCCGCACCCAGCGCGTCGGACGCGCTTCGCCGGGCACCACCAGGCGCAGCGGGCCGACATCGTCGCCCAGCGGCTGGCCGTCACAGCGGTCGACGAGGAAGGCGGTGCTGCCGCCGAGCGTGGGATCGAACTCCGCCAGCGCGAACACCGCGCGATAGCCGTCGCGCGCGTCCACCTGCACGTAGCGGCCCAGCTGCGCGCCGCGCAGCGGTTCGGCCGGCATCGCGCCGCCGGCCTGCATCAGGGCGGCAAGCGCAACGCCTTCGCACTGCTGCGTTTCGTCGTGGGCCGTGGCGGTGACCGTTTCGCGCGGCAGCGCGGCCCGCGATGCGTCGTCGATCGGAACCACCACCGGCGAGGGCAGCGCGGGCGCCTGCGGCGGCGCGGCGTGCTGGTGGGGTCCGGGCGCCGTCGGCGTGGCGGCTTCCGTCGACACGTCGGGAGCGGGCGCCTGCGTGCGCGCCGGACCGGTGGCGGCGCAGGCGGAAAGCAGCAGGGTGAGTACGACTGCTGTCAGGGATCGTGGCATGGTCGTCTGGTATGTCCGTATGGGGAAGCGCCGGTGGGCGCGAC
The DNA here is from genome assembly GCF_039537065.1 of Luteimonas lutimaris. Taxonomy (NCBI): domain Bacteria; kingdom Pseudomonadati; phylum Pseudomonadota; class Gammaproteobacteria; order Lysobacterales; family Lysobacteraceae; genus Luteimonas; species Luteimonas lutimaris. The sequence goes on from NZ_BAAAZU010000003.1 coordinate 194,927, forward strand.
GGGAGCGTCTACAAGGTATCAAGCGGCACCTTGAAGTAGCGCACGCCATTGTCCTCCGCCTCCGGCAGCGCACCGGCGCGGATGTTGGCCTGCACTGACGGGATGATCAGCGCCGGCATCGCCAGGGTGGCGTCGCGCGCCTCGCGCAGGCGCACGTACTCGGCTTCGGCGGTGTCGTCGCGGACGTGGATGTTGGCGCGCTTCTGCTCGCCGAGCGTGGTCTCGAAGGCCGGCTCGCGGCCGCCGGGGCCGTAGTCATGGCAGACGAAGACGCGGGTGTCGTCGGGCAGCGCGTCGTACAGGCGCCGGATCGACCGGAACAGCATCGGTGCGCTGCCGCCGGGGAAGTCGCAGCGCGCGGTGCCGCCGTCGGGCATGAACAGCGAGTCGCCGGTGAACAGCGCGTCGCCGACGAGGTAGGCGACGCTGTCGCTGGTGTGGCCGGGCACCGCGATCACGCGCGCGGCGATGTTGCCGATCGGGAAGGTCTCGTCGTCGGCGAACAGGTGGTCGAACTGCGAACCGTCGACGGCGAAGTCGTCGCCGAGGTTGAAGATCGGGCGGAAGGTGGCCTGCACGGTGCGGATGCCGGCGCCGATGGCGAGTGTGGCATCGGGGAAGTGCGTGGCCTTCAGCCAGTGCGCGGCGGAAATGTGGTCGGCGTGGGCATGGGTTTCGAGCAGCCAGCGCACCGCCGCGCCGCGCTCGTGCACCACATCCACCAGCGCCTGCGCCGACTGCGTGCCGGTGCGCCCGGCCGCCGCGTCGTAGTCGAGCACCGGATCGACCAGCGCGGCTTCGCCGCTGTCCGGGTCGAGCACCAGGTAGCTCCAGGTGCCGGTGCCGGCATGGCGGAAGGGCAGGACATCGGGGCGCATGGCGGGCCTCCGAGGTGCGGGGCGACAGTATCGCGCAGGCCGGCGGCGCACGCAGGATCCGCGCCACGGGCCGGTCGGGACCGTGTCCGCACGCGGGACGGATCCAGCAAACCCGCGTCCGCGGGCACTACCATGGCCCCACGCCACACAGGAGCCCGCCCGCATGGCCCCACGTATCGCATTCGCCGCAACCTGCCTGCTCGCGCCGCTGTTCGCGACGGCCGCGATCGCCGCCGATCCGCCCACGACACCGCCACTCGCGGTGGCCCAGGCCGGGGAGGCAGCGCCGCCGATACTTGCCCGCCAGCCGCTTCCGCGCGTCTACAGCGCCGGCCAGCCCGTTGCCGACGACTGGGCGGAAATCGCCCGGCACGGCGTCACCACCGTGATCGACCTGCGTCCCGACGCCGAGCGCCCCGGTCGCGACGAAGCGGCCGAAGTGCACGCGGCCGGCCTGGCCTACCGGCAGATCCCGGTCGCCGGCGCGCAGGACCTGGACGCGGGCGCCGCGCGCACGCTGTGGCAGGCGATCGAAGCCGCGCCCGGCAAGGTGCTGGTGCACTGCGCCTCCGGCAACCGCGCCGGCGCGCTGCTGGCGATCGCCGCGGTGCGCGAAGGCGGTATGGCGCCGGAGCAGGCGCTTGAAGCCGGCCGCGAAGCCGGAATGACCAGCCTCGAGCCGCGCGTGCGCGAAGTCCTCGGATTGCCCGCGCCGGCGGGCGACCCATAGCACCGCGGGTGGTTGCAAAGGAGTTTGTCCGTAGGAGCGACGGAAGTCGCGACGGCCTTACCGGCGAAGCATCGCGACTTCCGTCGCTCCTGCCTGACCAATCCCGGCATCCCCTGCAGGTCAGAAGCTCTCGGGTTTGCTGCCGTCGTCAGTCGCCCAGCGCCTCGTTCAACAGCAGCGCCAGCCGGTACGCCGCCTGGCGCACGCGCTGCTCGGCCAGCGGGCGGTATTCGTCGAGGTAGGCCTTGTCGAGCTTGTGCGTGCCTTCCGGATACAGCCGGCGTGCGTCGACCAGGCGGCAGGATTCGCCGGCCCAGGCTTCCGGCGCGCTGTGGCCGGCTTCGGTCACCGGCGGCCAGGGCAGGGCGTCGAGCTTGTCGGCGTAGGGCGTGACCGCCTTGCGGTCGGCGCCGAAGCCGGCGGTGCCGAGGATGTAGTAGTCCCAGACCGAGTGCAGGTTGGTGCCCATTACGCCGTTTTCGTAGTGCTTGCGCGCGTAGGCCTCGGGGGGCAGGTCGGTGCGCAGGCTGATCTGGTAGCCGTTGCCGCCGGCGTCGGTGTGGTTGGTGGCATGCAGCGGCTGGTGCATGTCGCCGACCAGGTGCACCACGAACTTCAGCGCGTCGCGGCGGGCCTCGACCGGCTGGCTGCGGTCGGACAGGATCGCCAGCTGGGCTTCCAGCGCGCCGATCACGCAGTTGCCGTCCGGGCAGTCGCGCGCGGGGACGTAGCGGCATCCGCCGTCGGGTGCGGTGTTGACGTAGTGCCACTTCGAGGTGGCCTTGAAGCGCGCCGGGTCCTCGTCGCGCAGGGTGTCGGCCCAGGCGGCGACGCCGGCCAGGGTGGGGTCGGGCTCGCCCGCCAGCAGCCGCGCGACCTCGGCATCGGCCGCGGGCGTGAGGTGGCGCTGCGCCAGTTCGCCGACCAGGCGGTGGCCCAGCTGGGCCCAGCCCAGCGCGGCGGGCGCCAGCAGCAGCAGGAAAGCGGCGAAAAACAGGCGTGGCATCGTTTTCATGGCGGAAAGGGCCCCTTGCGAGGCTGAAAGCAGGGACGGGAAACGGCTAAAATAGCGTGCTTTACTCCTTTCCGTCCGTCTTTTCCCGGTTATTTCCCCGTCTTTCCTTGCAGGAGCGTGACATGGCGATCAAGGTTGGTATCAACGGTTTCGGCCGCATCGGGCGCAACGTGCTGCGTTCGGCGGTGCAGAATTTCGGCAACGACATCGAGATCGTCGCCATCAACGACCTGCTGGAACCGGACTACCTGGCCTACATGCTGCAGTACGACTCCGTGCACGGCCGCTTCGACGGCGAGGTTTCGGTCGACGGCGGCACTCTGGTGGTCAATGGCAAGCGCATCCGCCTGACCCAGGAACGCGACCCGGCCAACCTGAAGTGGGACGAAGTCGGCGCGGACGTGGTGATCGAGTCCACCGGCCTGTTCCTGACCAAGGAAGCCGCGCAGAAGCACCTCGATGCCGGCGCGAAGAAGGTGATCCTGTCGGCACCGTCCAAGGACGACACGCCGATGTTCGTCTACGGCGTCAACGACAAGAGCTACAACGGCGAGGCGATCATCTCCAACGCCTCGTGCACCACCAACTGCCTGGCGCCGATCGCCAAGGTGCTCAACGACAAGTGGGGCATCAAGCGCGGCCTGATGACCACCGTGCACGCCGCCACCGCGACCCAGAAGACCGTCGACGGCCCGAGCAACAAGGACTGGCGCGGCGGCCGCGGCATCCTCGAGAACATCATCCCGTCCTCCACCGGCGCCGCGAAGGCCGTGGGCGTGGTGATCCCCGAGCTCAACAAGAAGCTCACCGGCATGAGCTTCCGCGTGCCGACTTCCGACGTCTCGGTGGTCGACCTGACGTGCGAACTCGAAAAGCCCGCCACCTACGACGAGATCAAGGCCGAGATGAAGGCGCAGAGCGAAGGCGCGCTCAAGGGCATCCTTGGCTACACCGAGGACAAGGTCGTCGCCACCGACTTCCGCGGCGACACCCGCACCTCGATCTTCGACGCCGAGGCGGGCATCGCGCTCGACACCACCTTCGTCAAGCTGGTGAGCTGGTACGACAACGAGTGGGGGTATTCGAACAAGTGCCTGGAGATGGTGCGGGTGGTGGCGAAGTAACCGCGCCACGCCGACGATTCCCCGGAGCCCCGCGAAAGCGGGGCTTTTTCGTCGTGGCCCGGGAGCCATCCGTCCCAGGAACACCGTCGAAACCGGAGCAGTCGGCCGGCCCCTGGCTCCATCCGCACGCCGGAAGGCACCGCAGAGGCGAAGGGAAGCCGGCCTGGCGCCGTCGTCGGCTTGTTTCCGGGGCGAGGCGACCACTAAGGTAGCCACTTGCGCCAGGCCGGCGCGAGGGGGATCGCTATGGAAGGTCTGATCGTGCTGCTGGTGCTGGTCGTGCTTGCGGTGCCGGTGTTGCTGGTGTCGGCGTTGGTGTCGGTCGGCAACCTCAGGCGCCGCGTGCTGCTGCTGGAAGACGACGTGCGGCGCCTGCGCTCGCGGGAAGCGTCCGCCGATGCGCCCGCCCCACGGCCGACGATGGCGCCGACGGCGAAGCCGGCGGTGCACGACGTTCCCCCCGTCGAGCCCGATCCGGTCGCTTGGCAGGTCCCCCCGGAAACACCGGCCGTCGAGCCGGAAAGCATTGCCGCTGCTGCCGCCGCGCCAAGCGCTTCGGAGCCATCCACGCCGCGGCCACCGCCCCTGCCGCCGGTGCCGCAACGGCCGCCGCGGCCGCAACGTCCCGCGCGTCCGGACCCGTTCGAGGTCGCGATACGGGCGGTGAAGCGCTGGTTCACCAGCGGCAACGTGCCGGTCAAGGTCGGCATGTTGGTGCTGCTGGCCGGCGTGGCCGCGCTGCTCAAGTACGCCAGCGACCAGGGCTGGCTGAGCGTGCCGATCCAGCTGCGCCTGGCCGGCATCGCCGCGGCGTCGCTGGCCGCGCTGGCGTTCGCCTGGCACCGGCGCGAACGCCACCGCAGCTTCGCGCTGGCGGTGCAGGGCGGTGCGATCGGCGTGCTGCTGCTGACGGTGTTCGCTGCGTTCAAGCTCTACGGGATGATCGGCCCGCTGCCGGCGTTCGGCCTGAGCGTGGTGCTGATCGCGGGACTGGTGGTGGTGGCGGTGCTGCAGGAATCGCGCACCCTGGCCATCCTCGGCGTGCTGGCCGGCTTCATGGCGCCGATCTGGCTGTCCGACGGCAGCGGCAACCATGTCGCCCTGTTCTCGTACTACGCGCTGCTGAACCTGGCGATCTTCGCCATCGCCTGGGTGCGGCCGTGGCGCATCCTCAACCTGCTCGGCTTCGTCTTCACCTGGGGCATCGGCATTGCGTGGGGCGTACTGCAGTACGCGCCGGAGAAGTTCGCGAGCACCGAGCCGTTCCTGCTGCTGTTCTTCGCGTTCTACCTGCTGCTGCCGCTGCTGTATGCGCGCAAGGCCGCGGCGCGGCGCGGCGACCGCATCGATGGTTGCCTGCTGTTCGGCACGCCGCTGATCGCGTTCTCGCTGCAGGCGGCGCTGCTTGAAGGCGCGCGCATGCCGCTGGCGCTGTGTGCGCTCGGGGTAGCGGCGCTGTATGCGCTGCTCGCGCGCGCGCTGCTCCGGCGCGAGCGCTACGCGGTGCTGGCGGAGGGATACGCACTGCTTGCGGCCGGCTTCGCCACGCTGTCGGTGCCGCTCGCACTGTCGGCGCAGGCCACGGCGAGCGTCTTCGCGCTGGAAGGCGCCGGCCTGGTCTGGCTGGGGCTCAGGCGCGCGCGGCGGCTGCCGCTGTGGAGCGGCGCGGGCCTGCAGCTTGCTGCGGCCGTCGCCATGGTGCTGGGCGCCGGCGGCGCTGTGGCGACGCAGGCGATCGCCAACGCCGGGTTCATGGGTGCATTGCTGATCGCGGTCGCCGGCTTCGCCAGCGCGTGGTTCCTGCGCGACGCGGGGCGCGCGCAAGCGGCGGTCGTGGCATATGCGTGGGCGCTGCTGTGGTGGGTCGGCAACGGCGTGGGCGAGATCAAGCAGTTCGTCGATCCGCCGCTGGTCTTCCATGCGGTCCTGGTGTTTGCCGCCCTGACCGGGTGGCTGGCGGCCGAAGTGCATCGCCGGCGTCCGGGGGATGCGCTGGCGCTGACGACGCTGGGCGGTTTCATCGCCGCGTTCCCGCTGGCGCTGGTGCAGACAGGCATGCATGGACAGCCCTTCGCCGACCACGGCCTGTGGGCGTGGATCGCGTTCGCCGCGTTCGGCGTGCGCAGCCTGCAGTGCCTGCGTCGGGGCGAGTCGCGCATCGCCGCGTGGGCGCAGTTCGCCTGGTGGATGCTGTGGCCGACGGTGTTCTCGCTGCTGGCCTGGGAGGTGTCGCGGCGTTTCGAGCTGGCGCAAGGCTGGCGCGATGCCTTCATCGTGCTGCCGTGGCTCGCGCTCGCGTTGCTGTCGCTGCGTCGCTGGCCGTGGCTGGCGGCGCCGCTGGGACGTGCATTCGATGGCCATCGAGGTGCCGTGCAGGCCACGGTGTTCATCGTGCTGGCCCTGTGGTGGCTGGCCGCCCTGTCCGACGCAGGCCAGCCCGCGCCGCTGCCGTGGCTGCCGGTGCTCAATCCGCTGGACCTGGCGCAGGTCGCAGTGCTGGCGCTCGGTGCGGCCTGGCTGTGGTCCGCGTCGGCGCCGGACGGGCTGCGCGGCCGACGGGTCGGGGTGCTGTCCGTGGCGGGGCTGGTGCTGCTGACCGCGATCACGCTGCGCGGCGTGCACCACTGGGGCGGCGTCGCATGGGATGGCCGGCTGTTCGGCACCAGCCTGGCCCAGACCAGCCTGACGGTGGTCTGGAGCGTGCTGGGCGTGGTGGGGTGGATCCTCGGTTCGCGGCGAGGGCATCGTCCGCTGTGGCTGGCCGGCGCGGTGCTGATGGGCGTGGTGCTGGTCAAGCTGGTGCTGGTCGATCGTACCAACCTGGGCAATCTGCTTGGCATCGCCGCGTTCATTGCCTACGGCCTGCTGTGCACGCTGATCGGTTACCTCGCGCCGGCGCCGCCGCGCGCATCTTCCGCGGACGACGGCGAACCCGCGTCCAACGCAGTGGGTGAAACGCCATGATCAGATGGGCCTGGCTGGGACTGCTGCTGCCGGTAGCCGCGCTTGCCGGCGTCCGTGACGACTACGCGCGCCAGTGGCCGCTTGAACTGGCCCAGCCCGACGCGGGCGCGTATCGCGTCGTCCTCGACGAACAGGTGTACCGGGCCGTGCAGTCGGGCGACCTGCGCGACTTGCAGGTGGTGGACGCCGACGGCAACCCGGTGGCGACGGCCATGCAGGGTGCCGGGCAGCGCGTGGAAGCGGCGGTACCGGACGTGGAGCTGCCCTGGTTCGCGCTGCCGCCCGATGGCGTGGACGCGGGCGGCAGCGCCGGCGACCTCAGCGTGGCGGTCGAACGCGACGCCGCCGGCAGGATCACCCGGATCCGCAACGCCGTGGCCGTCCCGCGGGACGGCGCTGCCGCGGCGACGCGTGACCCGGCCTGGCTGGTCGACCTGGGCGAGCAGCCGGGGCAGGTGCGGGCCCTCGTGCTGGCGTGGGGCGAGCACACGCCGCCGCTGGACCTGGGCTACCGGCTCGAAGGCAGCCACGACCTGCGCGACTGGCAGCTGCTGGACCGGCACGTGCGGCTGCTCGACCTGGTCAACGGCGGCCATCGCATCGAACGCAACCGCATCGAACTCGATACCGATCTGCGCTACCTGCGCCTGATCCCGCTGCAGCCGTCCGGTGCCCCGGCGCTGCAGGCGCTGCGCGGGGAACTGGCACCGCGCGCCACCGATAGCGAATGGCGCTGGATCGAGCTGGACGGCGCGCCCGCGCCCGACGGCGAGGGCATCGTGTACGCGGTGCAGGGCCGCTTCCCTGTGGAGCGGATCGACGTGCGCATGCCAGGCAACGCGGCGGTGACATGGACGCTGGACAGCCGCGATGCCGACGACGCCCCGCGCGGCGAAGCGCAGGCACGCTGGCAGCTGCGTGCCGCGGACTGGACGACCTGGCGCACGGTCGACGCCGGCAGCGTCACGAGTTCGCCACCGCTGGCGCTGGGCGCGGCGGTCAACGATCGCGAGTGGCGCCTGCGCGGTGATGCGTCCGCGGCCGGCGCGACGGGTCCACGCCTGGCGCTCGGCTACCGGCCCGGCACGGTGGTGTTCCTCGCCCAGGGGCGCGCGCCGTACGCGCTGCTGGCCGGCAGTGCCCGCGCCGCGCGCAGCGACGCGCCGCTCGCGCCGATGCTGGCGACGCTGCGCCGGGCGCACGGCGACCAATGGCAACCCGCCGCCGCGACGCTGGGCGCGGGCAGCGTGCTGGCAGGCGAGGCCGCGCTGGTGCCCGCCCCCATGCCACGCGACTGGAAAACCTGGCTGCTGTGGGGATTGCTGGTCGGTGGCGCGCTGATGGTGACGGCGCTGGCGGTGAACCTGCTGCGCAACCGGCCCGCTGCCTAGGCGGTCGCGTCGCGGATCAGCAGTGCCAGCTTGTCCGGCACGCCGTCCCACCTGGCCGCGTCGGGCAAGGCCGGGATCTTTCGGTCGATCACCGGCCACTGCGGCGCGAGTTCGGCGTTGATGGCGAGAAAGTGCTCCTGGCCGGCCGGTACGTCGTCCTCGGGATAGATCGCGCCGACCGGGCATTCGGCCACGCACAGGGTGCAGTCGATGCAGCTTTCCGGGTCGATGACCAGGAAATTCGGCCCTTCGTGGAAGCAGTCCACCGGGCATACCTCGACGCAGTCGGTGTGCTTGCAGTTGATGCAGTTTTCGGTGACGACGTGGGTCACGGCGCGCGGAGCGATCGGGGACATGCACAGTCTGGTCGCACCGATCGGCCATCGCCCTGACCTGGATCAAGGCGCTTCCCTCGCGCCGGCGCGACCATCAGGCTTGTCCCGTTTCGCGCGGCGCTTGTGAACCGGCGCCGCGCCCGCATCTCCCCTGCATGTCCACCCAGCCTACCCACGAACAGATCGAAGCCCTGGTCGACCGCTTCTACGACCGCATCCAGGTCCACCCCACGCTCGGCCCGGTGTTCAACGCCGCAGTTGACGACTGGGACGAGCACAAGCGCCTGCTGGTCTCTTTCTGGACCTCGGTCGTGCTGCGCGCCGGCACCTACCGCGGCAACCCGATGGCCGCGCACCGGCCGCACCCGATCACCACCGAGCACTTCGTGCAGTGGCTGGAGCTGTGGCGCGCGACGGCCGACGAGATGCTTGCGCCCGAGCACGCCGAGCTGCTGCACGAGTACGCCGGCCGCATCGGCCGCAGCCTGCGCTACGGCCTGGGGCTGCCAGAGCCGGGCGAAACGCGTTCGCCGTTCGGCCCGGCGGTGACGCTGCGCGGCGGCTGAGCGGAAGCGCTCAGGCCAGCGCGGCGAGCGCGGCGTCGTAGTCCGGCTCCTCGCCGATCTCGCCCACCAGCTGCGCATGGACGACGCGGTCGTCGGCGTCGAGCACCACCACCGCGCGCGCGGCCACGCCGCCCAGCGGGCCGTCGGCGATCGCCACGCCGTAGTGCTCGAGGAACTCGCGGCCGCGCATCGTCGACAGCATCACCACCCGCTCCAGTCCCTCGGCGCCGCAGAAGCGTGCCTGCGCGAACGGCAGGTCGGCGGAAATGCCCAGCACCACGGTGTTGTCCGGCTTCGACGCCAGCTCGTTGAACCTGCGCAGCGCGGTGGCGCACACCCCGGTATCCACGCTGGGGAAGATGTTGAGCAGCTTGCGCTTGCCCTTGAACGCCGACAGCGACACGTCGGCCAGGTCCTTGCCGACCAGGGTGAACGGGTGGGCCTGCTCGCCGGCGACGGGGAAGCGGCCGTCGACGCGGACCGGATTGCCGTGGAAGGTGACCTGGGACATGGCATGACTCCTTGGGACGAAAAGGGACGCCGCCGCGCTTGCGGCGGTCAGTAGAACATCAGCTTGGCGAGCACCACGATCGCCGCCATCAGGCACAGCACGACATGGTGGGTGCGCCGGAACCGGCAGGGATCCATTGTCCCACGCATCCCGGCGCGGATCGCGGTGACGAACACCGCCAGCACGCCGAAGGCCAGCGCCACCTTGATCGACAGCAGCCAGCCGAAGCGCGAGCCGATGCACGCGAACCCGTTGCAGCGGATGTCGAACAGCGCGAAGCCGCTCAGGAACAACAGCGCCACCACCACCGGCATGAAGCGCCGCACCCGCGCCATCACCGCCGCCTCGATCCGTTCCATGATGGCGTGGTCGAAGTGACGATGCAGCGATTCGAGCACCAGCACCTCGAAGGCCACCGCGCCGACGAAGACGATCGCGCAGGACAGGTGCAGCAGCAGGATCAGCGGGTACCAGGTGGCCATCGCCACCAGCGTGCGCGCCGACGTGCGCCGGCGCATTGACCTGCGTCAACCGGCGCTGCCTTGTAGGAGCGGCGGGAGCCGCGAGCTCTTTCTGTTGCTCCTCTCCTGCAAAGGCAGGGAGAGGTTGGGGGGAGGCTGGCTGGGGAGCCATGGTTTGCACGACCCAAAAGGCACCCCTCCCCAGCCCTCCCATGCCTTCGCAAGGGCGGGGGCAACAGCTCGCGGCTCCCGCCGCTCCTACGCAAGCGGTGATCGCCACGGCCGCGGTGGCGCTGTCGCATCCCGCCAGTTTGCCTGCACGCCCACGCCTCCGGACAATGGCCAGCCCATGCGCAAGCGATCCGGCCGGCCCGGTCGCGCACGGACCGCAGGCCGCCTCCTCCCACCGAACGACCAGGACTCCCATGACCATCCAGCGAATGACCGACCTCGACCTCACCGGCAAGCGCGTGCTGATCCGCCAGGACCTCAACGTCCCGGTCGAAGACGGCAGGGTCACCTCCGACCAGCGCATCACGGCCTCGCTGCCGACCCTGCGCGCCGCGCTCGACGCCGGCGCCGCGGTGATGGTGATGTCGCATCTGGGCCGGCCGAAGGAAGGCGCGTGGAGCGAGGCCGACTCGCTGGCGCCGGTCGCCGCGCGCCTGGGCGAACTGCTCGGCCGCGAGGTGCGGCTGGTGCGCGATTACCTGGACGGCGTGGAGGTCGCACCCGGCCAGCTGGTGCTGCTGGAAAACTGCCGCATGAACGCCGGCGAGAAGGCCGACGACGAGGCGCTGGCGAAGCGGTACGCCGCGCTGTGCGACGTGTTCGTCATGGACGCCTTCGGCACCGCGCACCGCGCGCAGGCGTCCACCCATGGCGTGATCCGTTTCGCGAAGCAGGCCGCGGGCGGCCCGCTGCTGATGGGCGAACTCGACGCGCTGGCCAAGGCGCTCGACAACCCGGCACGGCCGCTGCTGGCGATCGTCGCCGGCTCCAAGGTCAGCACCAAGCTCGAACTGCTGTCGTCGCTGGTCGGCAAGGTCGACCAGCTGATCGTCGGCGGCGGCATCGCCAACACCTTCATCGCCGCCGAGGGCTTCGGCGTCGGCAAGTCCCTGGTCGAGACCGACCTGGTCGGGACCGCGAAGCAGATCATGGCCGACGCCAAGGCGCGCGGCGCCGATATCCCGGTGCCCACCGACGTCGTGGTCGCGCCCGAGTTCAAGCCCGATGCACCGGCCACGGTGAAGCCGGTGGACGCGATCGGCGCCGACGACATGGTGCTCGACATCGGCCCCGACACCGCGAAGCGCTATGCGGACCTGATCGCAAACGCAGGCACCGTGGTCTGGAACGGCCCGGTCGGCGTGTTCGAGTTCGATGCCTTCGGCAAGGGCACCGAAACGCTCGCCCGTGCGATCGCCGCGTCGCAGGCGTTCTCGATCGCCGGCGGCGGCGACACGCTGGCTGCGGTCGACAAATACGGCATCGTCGGTGACGTCTCCTACATCTCCACCGGCGGCGGCGCGTTCCTGGAATTCCTCGAAGGCAAGACCCTGCCGGCGGTCGCCGCGCTGGAAGCCCGCGCCGCCGCGTAGCCTCGCAGGATGGGTTGAGCCGAAGGCGAAACCCAACGGCCGCCGCCGCCGCGGAGGAGGGGGGTTCGGCATGGTTGGTGGGTGTCGCTGCGCCCAGCCCGTCCGAAGGCTAGGATGGCCGCATCGTCCGCCAGTGTTGCCACCCATGCCCGAGCACCACCGCCGCACCCGCATCCTCGCCACCCTCGGCCCCGCCACCGACGCGCCGGGCGTGCTCGACGCGCTGCTGCATGCGGGCGTGGACGTGGTCCGGCTGAATTTCTCGCACGGCGATCCGGCCGCGCAGGCCGAGCGCGCGCGCGCGGTGCGCGAGTCGGCGGCGCGGGTGGGCAAGGAGGTCGGCATCCTCGCCGACCTGCCGGGGCCGAAGATCCGCGTGGAAACCTTCGCCGACGGCCCGGTTACGCTGCTTGCCGGCGCGCGCTTCGACCTGGTCGCCAGCGCGGACGCGCCGCCGGGCGACGCCAGCCAGGTCGGCGTGAGCTACCTCGCCCTGCCGCAGGATCTTCGGCCCGGCGACGTGCTGCTGCTCGACGACGGCGTGGTGCAGCTGCAGGTCGAGCGCATCGAGGGCGAACGCATCGTCACCCGCGTCATCAACGACAGCGTGCTGTCCGACCGCAAGGGGCTCAACCGGCTCGGTGGCGGCCTGTCGCTGGGCGCGCTCACCGACCGCGACCGCGAGCTGATCGGCGTCGCCGCCGGCATGGACGTCGACTTCATCGCGGTGTCGTTCTGCCGCAATGCCGCCGACATGGACGAGGCGCGCGCGGTCGCGCGTTCGCACGGCAGCCACGCCGCGCTGGTGTCGAAGATCGAGCGCGCCGAGGCGATCGAGAACCTGTCGGAGATCATCGAGGCAAGCGACGTGGTGATGGTCGCCCGCGGCGACCTGGGCGTGGAGATCGGCGACGCCGAACTGCCCGGCCTGCAGAAGAAGATCATCCGCGAGTCGCTGGCGAAGAACCGCGTGGTGATCACCGCCACGCAGATGCTGCAGTCGATGGTCGACAGCCCGATCCCCACCCGCGCCGAAGTGCTGGACGTGGCCAACGCGGTGATCGACGGTACCGACGCGGTGATGCTGTCGGCGGAAACCGCGGCCGGCAACTTCCCGGTGCGCGCGGTCGAGGCGATGGCGCGGATCTGCATCGGGGCCGAAAAGCAGTTCGAGCACGACATCGACTTCGGCAAGGCCTCGCGCGACATGCAGCGGGCCGACCAGGCGATCGCGATGGCGGCGATGTTCCTGTCCGAGCACATGGCGGTGCGCGCGATCGTGGCGATGACCGAATCCGGCGGCACCGCGCGCTACCTGTCGCGGTTCCGCTCGGCGGTGCCGATCTACGCGCTGTCGCGGCACGCCGGATCGCGGCGGCGGATGGCGCTGATGCGCGACGTGTTCCCGATCGACTTCGACAGCCGCGGCCTGGCCACCCGCGAGGCCGCCCGCGACGCCGTGCAGGCGCTGCACGATGCCGGCCTGCTCGCCGCCGGTGACCACATCATGTTCACCAGCGGCGACCACATGGAGCACCGCGGCGCGACCAATACGCTGCGCCTGCTGGAAGTGGGGGATGACGGGCAGGCGGAGGGGCTGGGGGAGCTGTAGGCCAAGGCAGGCAGGCTCGTCTCCCGCCGCGCAGCAGAAGGGCCGGACGGCCCTCGCGGGAAGCCGGCCGCACGCAGCGAACCGGCTATAATCACCGGCCTTTCCGCCGCCCCACGAGCCTCCAGACATGAGCATCGAACAGCTTGCCGAAACCGCCCTGGCCATGGTCGCGCCGGGCAAGGGCATCATCGCCATCGACGAGTCCACCGGCACCATCGCCAAGCGCTTCGCCGGCGTGGGCATCGAGAACACCGAAGAGAACCGCCGCGCCTACCGCGAGCTGCTGCTGACCACGGCCAACCTGTCCGAACACATCAGCGGCGCGATCCTGTTCGACGAGACCATCCGCCAGTCGACGAAGGACGGCGTGCCGTTCGCGAAGTACATGGCCGACAACGGCATGATCCCGGGCATCAAGGTCGACAAGGGCACCCACGCGCTGGCCGGCTTCCCGGGCGAAGTGGTGACCGAGGGCCTGGACGGCCTGCGCGCGCGGCTTGAGGAGTACTACAAGCTCGGCGCCCGTTTCGCCAAGTGGCGCGCGGTGATCAACATCGGCGACGACATTCCCTCCGGCACCTGCATCGAGGCCAACGCCCATGCGCTGGCGCGCTACGCCGCGCTGTGCCAGGAGCAGGGCCTGGTGCCGATGGTGGAGCCGGAAGTGCTGATGGACGGCAACCACGACATCGAAACCTGCTTCGAGGTCACCGAGGTCACCCTGCGCGCGCTGTTCGACGCGCTGTACCAGCAGAACGTCGCGCTCGAGGGCACCATCCTCAAGGCGTCGATGGTCGTGCCGGGCAAGGACTGCGACGAGCAGGCCAGCGTCGACGAGGTCGCCGAGGCCACGCTGATGTGCCTGAAGTCCACCGTGCCGGCGATCCTGCCTGGCATCGTGTTCCTGTCCGGCGGCCAGAGCGACGAGGACGCCACTGCGCACCTGGACGCGATGAACCGCCTCGGCCCGAACCCGTGGCCGCTGAGCTTTTCCTACGGCCGCGCCATGCAGTCGGCGGCGCTGAAGCTGTGGTCGCAGGACCTGGTCAACAACTACGACCAGGCCCAGCAGACCGTCTTCGCCCGTGCCCGCGACAACGGCCTGGCCGCGCTCGGCCAGTGGGACAAGGCGGCCTGATCGCCTTTGCGCCTGCAGGAAACGAAGAACGCCGGCCTCGCGCCGGCGTTCTTCATTGTCGGTCCGGAACACGCGCAAGGGTTCGTCTTCCGTCCTGCAGCGCTGCCGGGGCGCGGACCGGAGCTCAGGCCGGCGGCGCCAACTCGACCCGCCAGCGCTCCGCCAGGTAGTCGATCAGGGCGGAAATCCGTCGCGGCACCGGCTGGCGGTGCATGCGCACGGCGTGGATCGCCGAGGCCTGCGGCTGCCAGCGCGGCAGCACCGGCAGCAGGTCGCCGCGGGCGAGGTCCCCGGACACGTTCCAGTGATCGCGCAGCGAGATGCCCATGCCGGCCAGGCACCACTGTCGCAGCGCCTCGCCGCTGTCGCTGCACAGCGGGCCGTGGACGGCAATGTCCTCACGCCGCTTGCCGTGGTGCAGCCGCCAGGTGCCGTGGCGCGTTCCCGGATAGGCGAACAACAGGCAATCATGGTCGTGCAGGTCGTCCGGGCGGCGCGGCGTGCCTCGGCGGCGCAGGTAGTCGGGCGAGGCCACCAGCACCCGCGGATTGGGCGCCAGCAGGCGCGCGCTGAGCTGCGAGTCGGGCAGTTCGCCGATGCGGATCGCCAGGTCGATGTCGCTGCCGGCCAGGTCCGCCACCTGGTCGGACAGGTACAGCTCGAACCGCACGCCGGGGTGGGAGTCGCGGAAATCGGCCAGCGCCGCGCTGACATGGCGATGGCCGAACGCGGCGGGCGCGCTGATCCGCACGCGACCCTCCAGGCGCTGGCGGCTGTCGTCGGCGAGTTCCTCGGCGCGCGCCAGCTGTGCCAGCGCGTCGCGGACGTGCCCGGCGATCCGGCGGCCGTCGTCGCTGGGGCGGACCCGCCGCGTGTTGCGCTCGAACAGGCGCGTGCCCAGCGCCGCTTCCAGCCGCGCGATCTGCTTGCTGACCGCGGCCGGGGTGCGCTGCAGCTCGCGCGCGGCCGCGGAGAACGACCCGGCATCGATCACCCGCAGGAACACCTCGGCGTCTTCGATGTTGCGGATCTTCATCGGCCTGCCCTCGTCAACCTGTTCCAGAACGTTGAAGGTTCTGTTCGATTCTATCCATATCCGGATGCAGGCGGGCGGCCCAGAATCGCCGTTCCTCCCGCGAGTGCCGGCCATGAAAAACCTGTCGCATCTGCTGTTGCCGCTGCTGCTCGCATTCGCATTCCCACTGGCGGCGCAGCCGCCGCACGATCCGGAGCAACACGCCATGCACGCAAGCCGAAGAATCCTGTTCGTCCTCACCAGCCACGACCGCAAGGGCGACCAGCCCAGCGGCTTCTACCTGTCCGAAGTGACGCATCCGCACAAGGTGCTGCACCAGGCGGGTTACGCGATCGATTTCGCCAGCCCGAAGGGCGGCAAGGCACCGGTCGATGGCTTCGACCTCGACGACCCGGTGAACGCCGCGTTCTGGAACGATCCCGCGCTGCGCGAAGCGGTCGGGCACACGCTTTCGCCCGCGCAAGTGGATCCGGCCGACTACGCGGCGATCTTCTACGCCGGTGGCCACGCCACGATGTGGGACCTGCCCGGCAACGCGGCGCTGGCGGCGATCACGGCGCGCATCTACGAGGCCGGCGGCGTGGTCGCCGCGGTCTGCCACGGACCGGCCGGGCTGGTGGACGTGGTGCTGGCCGACGGTCGTTACCTGGTCGCCGGCAAGGACGTGGCCGCGTTCACCAACGCCGAGGAGCGTGCCGTCGGGCTCGCGGACGTGGTGCCGTTCCTGCTGGCGGATCGGCTCGAACAGCGTGGCGCACGCCATCACCCAGCGCCGGACTTCACGCCGCAGGTCGTCGTCAGCGGGCGCCTGGTGACCGGGCAGAACCCGCAGTCCGCAACCGGCGTGGCCGAAGCGATGCTTGGACTGCTCGGCGATGTGGAACAGGGGAATGCGCGGCCATAGTGGCCGCCGAAGCACGGCGGGAGCGCCATGCAGGCCGCTCCCGGCTCGGTGCGGTGGATGCACGGCGTTCGCGGACGATGCCGTAAGCTGTCCGGGTTTCATTGGAAAGCAGACAGGTGTCTTCGACTTCCTTCCAGCTCCCGCCCGGGGCCGCTGCCGCACTGGCGCGGGGTGAAGTGGTGGCTGCGGTCAAGGCCGTGCGCGAGGCGACGGGCCTGTCGCTGAAGGACGCGAACGACCTGGTGCGTGCGCATGCAAACCGGCCGGGCGGCGCGCGCGTCGATGGCGCGACCGGAAAGGTCGAGTTCGAGTTTCCGCCCGCGGCCGCGGCGGCCGTGGCGCGCGGCGAGTTCGTCAACGCCATTGCCCTGCTGCGCGAGGCCAATCCGCAGCTGAACCTCAAGACCGCGCGCGACGCGGTCGAACACGTCCGCCGCGGCGCCCTGCCGACCGCGGACCAGTCGGTGAAGGACGCCCTGTCCGGCTATCCCGCGCGCGTGCCGACCGTCGTTGCCGGTGACCGCGGCAGCCGCGGCTGGCTGACGGTGATGCTGGTGGCGGTGTTCGCCGTGTTCCTGCTCTGGATCCTCGGCGCCGCGTAAAGCCGCGTCCCGTATAAGCGGCTTCAGCCGCGAGTTTTTCCGGCCCGAAGGAACCGGGTCCCCGCCTGCGCGGGGATGACGATCTCACCCCAACAGCCGCCGGTACTCCCCGGCAATCCCCGCATCCCGGCACGCCAGCACCACGCGCTCCGGCTGGCGCCCGTTCCAGCCGCGCAGTTGCCCGACCGCAACCGCCGCCGCCGCCGCATGCGGATAGCCGAACACCCCGCAGCTGATCGCCGGGAACGCGATCGACGCCGCCTCATGCTCTGCCGCCAGCCGCAGCGCATTCGCATAGCAGGCCGCCAGCAGCTCCGGCTCGCCGGCATCGCCGCCGTGCCAGACCGGGCCGACGGTGTGGATCACGAACCGCGCCGGCAGCCGGTGTCCGCCGGTGATCCGTGCTTCGCCGGTCGGGCAGCGCACGCCGGGCCGCACCTCCGGCAGCGCGCGGCATTCGGCGAGCAGTTCGGGCCCCGCGGCGCGGTGGATCGCGCCGTCCACGCCGCCGCCGCCGAGCAGCGATTCGTTGGCGGCGTTGACGATCGCGTCCACCGCCAGCGCGGTGATGTCGCCTTCGAGCACGTCGATGCGCATGGCCCGCCGGCCTTCAGCCCAGCGATTCCAGCCACGCGTCATCGGACCCTTCTTCCACGCCTTCGAGCAGGAACGTCGACAGGTAGCGCTCGCCGGTATCGGGCAGCATCGCCAGGATCACGTCGCCGTCGTTCGCCGACTGCGCGACTTCCAGCGCCGCGGCCACGGTGGCGCCGGCGGACAGGCCGACGAAGATGCCTTCCTCGCGCGCCAGCCGCAGCGAGGTGTCGCGCGCGATGGTGTCCTCGACGGTCAGGATCCGCGAGGCGGCCTTGCGGTCGAGCACGGCCGGCACGAAGTCCGGCGTCCAGCCCTGGATCTTGTGCGGCGCCCACTCCTTGCCGGCCAGCAGCGAGGCCACGGCCGGCTCGGCCGCGGTGACCTGGACCTCCGGGCGCGCCACGCGCAGCACGTCGGCCACGCCGGTGAGCGTGCCGCCGGTGCCCCAGCCGCTGACGAAGTGGTCCAGGCGGCGGCCGGCGAAGTCGCGCAGGATCTCCGCGGCGGTCGTGCTGCGGTGGTAGGCGGGATTGGCGGGGTTTTCGAACTGGCGGGCGAGGAACCAGCCGTGCTTTGCCGCCAGTTCCTCCGCCTTGCGCACCATGCCGGTGCCGCGCTCGGCGGCGGCGGTGAGGATCACCTTCGCGCCGTAGGCGCGCATCAGCCTCCGGCGCTCGATCGAGAAGGTCTCGGTCATGATCGCGACGAACTTGTAGCCGCGCGCGGCGCACACCATCGCCAGCGCGACGCCGGTGTTGCCGGAGGTGGCTTCCACCACGGTGTCGCCGGGCTTGAGCAGGCCCTTTTCCTCGGCGTCGAGGATGATGGCGATCGCGAGCCGGTCCTTGACCGAGCCGCCGGGATTGAAGGCCTCGACCTTGGCGTAGAGTGTGACGTTGGCGGGCGCGATGCGGTTCAGGCGCACGACCGGCGTGCGGCCGATGGTGTCGAGGATGCTGTCGTGGATCATGGCCAGGCCTGCAGGTTGCGGGGGAAGGGCCGACACTACCCCCACCGGCCGCCGCGCGCATGTCTACGGATGGCACGCCGGGAACCGGCCGCTGGAACGATGGCGTCCGGCGGGACCGGACCGGCGAGTGCTGGCGTAACGCGCGAGGGCGCTCGCGGTTGACACCTGAATGGTGTTTTCCGGCCGGGCCTGATGGCACACGTTGCCTTCGCGTCGAGCCGATAGACTCGACCGGTTTTCCCTGCACCCATTTGAATGATGCCCGACGTCCGCGCCGCCCCGACGCCCCGTTTCGCAATCACGGCCCTGCTGTGCCTGTGCCTTGCCGCCTGCGGCGGCGACGGCGCGGACAGACGTGGCGGCGATGCGCCGGTCGAGGTGGTCACCACCGCGACGGTGTCCATGCAGCCCTGGCACGACCGCATCCGCGCGCTGGGCACGGTCAAGTCGCACGAGTCGGTGGAGGTCACCGCCAAGGTCAGCGAGACCGTCGAGCAGGTGCACTTCGACAGCGGCGACGAGGTCGCGGCAGGCGCGCCGCTGGTCACGCTCAGCGGGCAGCAGCAGCATGCGGCGCTGGCCGCCGCGCAGGCCGCGGCCACCGAGGCCGACCGGATGTACGAGCGCCTGCAGGGGCTGGCCGCGCAGCAGCTGGTCGCGCATGCCACGCTCGACACCCAGCGCGCCACCCGCGACGCGGCGCGCGCGCAGGTGGCGCAGATCCAGGCCAACCTGCGCGACCGCGTGATCCGCGCGCCGTTCGCCGGGCGCCTGGGCATCCGCCAGGTCAGCCCCGGTGCGCTGGTGACGCCGGGCACGGTGATCGCCACGCTCGACGACATCTCGCGCGTCTACGTCGACTTCCCGGTGCCGGAAACGCAGATGGAGCTGGTCGCCACCGGCCAGCGCCTGGCTGGCACCGCCAGCGGCCTGCCCGAGCAGGTGTTCGAAGGCATCGTGTCGGTGGTCGACGTGCGCGTCGACGCGGCCACGCGCGCGGTGATGGTGCGCGGCAGCTTCCGCAATCCCGACCGCGTGTTGCGCCCGGGCATGCTGATGGAGATACAGCTCGAGCGGCCCGAACGGCAGGCGCTGGTGGTGCCGGAGATCGCCGTCGTCCAGGTCGGCCGCGACTCGTTCGTCTACCGCGTGCGCGACGACGACACCGTCGAGCAGGCGCCGGTGCGGGTCGGTGCGCGCAGCAGCAACCAGGCCGAGATCCTCGAAGGGCTGGCGCCGGGCGACCGCATCGTCATCGACGGCACCGGCAAGCTGCGCGAAGGCAGCAAGATCCGCGAGAACCCCGCGCCGGCAAAGGCGAAAGCCGCGCCGGCCGAAACCCCCGACACACCCGAACTGCCGACGCCGCAAGCCGCGCCCGCCGCGGAGGACTGAGCCATGCTGCTGTCCGACGTTTCCATCCGCCGCCCGGTCTTCGCCACCGTGGTCAGCCTGCTGCTGATGGTGCTGGGCGTGATGGCGTTCTCGCGCCTGACCCTGCGCGAGCTGCCGGCGATCGATCCACCGATCGTCTCGGTCGACGTCAACTACCCGGGCGCCTCGGCGGCGGTGGTCGAGACCCGCATCACCCAGGTGCTCGAGGACGCGCTGTCGGGCATCGAGGGCGTCGACATCATCCAGTCGCGCAGCCGCAACGGGCGCGCGGGGGTGACGCTGGAGTTCAGCCTCACCCGCGACATCGAGGCCGCCGCCAACGACGTGCGCGACGCCATCAGCCGCGTCGCCAACCGCCTGCCGGAGGAGGCCGACCCGCCGCAGGTGGCCAAGGCCGACAGCGACTCGGACACCATCCTCTGGCTCAACATGAGCTCGACCACGATGGACACGCTGGAGCTGTCGGACTACGCCGACCGCTACATCGTCGACCGCCTGTCGAGCCTGGACGGCGTGGCCCAGGTGCGCATCGGCGGCCGCCAGCGCTACGCCATGCGCATCTGGCTCGATGCCGCGGCGATGGCCGCGCGCGGCATCACCCCGAACGACATCGAGACCGCGCTGCGCGCCGAGAACGTGGAGCTGCCGGCCGGGCGGATCGAGTCGCAGACCCGCGACTTCACCCTGCGCGTGGCGCGCGGCTACGCCACGCCGCAGGACTTCGCCGCGATGCCGCTGCGCAAGGGCGCCGATGGCTACGTGGTGCGGCTGGGCGACGTGGCGCAGGTCGAGCTGGCCTCGGCCGAGCGCCGCGCCTACTACTACAGCAACGGCCAGCCCAACATCGGCCTGGGCATCGTCAAGACCTCCACCGCCAACGCGCTCGACGTCACCCGCGCCGCGCGCGCGGCCGCGGTGGAGATCCAGAAGTCGCTGCCCGAGGGCACCCACATCTTCGTCGCCTTCGACGACACGGTGTTCATCGAGGCGTCCATCGAGCGCGTGTACGCGACCCTGGTCGAAGCCGTGGTCCTCGTGCTGCTGGTGATCTGGCTGTTCCTGGGCAGCCTGCGCGCGGCGCTGATCCCGGCGGTGACGGTGCCGGTGTGCCTGCTGGCGGCGTTCATCCCGCTGTACCTGTTCGGCTACTCGATCAACCTGCTCACCCTGCTGGCGCTGGTGCTCGCGATCGGCCTGGTGGTGGACGATGCGATCGTGGTGCTGGAGAACATCCAGCGCCGCGTCGACCTGGGCGAACCCAAGCTCGTGGCCGCGGTGCGCGGCACCAAGCAGGTGGCGTTCGCCGTGATCGCCACCACCACGGTGCTGGTGGCGGTGTTCCTGCCGGTGGGCTTCATGGAAGGCAACACCGGGCGTCTGTTCCGCGAGCTGTCGGTGGCGCTGGCCGGCGCGGTGGCGCTGTCGGCGTTCGTCGCGCTGACGCTGACGCCGATGATGGCCTCCAAGCTGGTGCGGCCGCACAGGCAGGAGAAGTCGAACCCGATCAACCGTGGCTTCAACCGCCTGCTCGGGCGCGTCGGCAGCGGCTATCGCGGCCTGCTGGAGCGGATGGTGGCGGTGCGGCCGGCGGGCATCGTCGCCGGCGTGGTGCTGACCATGCTGGCCTGCCTTGCCGCGGCCTGGGGGCTGTCGCGGATCGTGCCGTCCGAACTGGCGCCGGCCGAGGACCGCGGCGCGTTCTTCGTGTCCATCGTCGGTCCGGAGGGCGCGGGCTTCGACTACACCGTGCGCCAGATCAAGCAGGTCGAATCGATCTTCGCCGAGCGGGTCAAGGGTGACGATCCGGTCATCGAGCGCTACAACACGCGCGCGCCCGGCGGCTGGGGCGCGAGCGAGGAAATGCACACCGGCAACGTGATCGTGTTCCTCAAGGACTGGCGCGAGCGCGACCAGTCGACCGCCGAAGTGGCCGACTCGCTGCGCCAGGAACTCGACGGGCTCAGCGGCGTGCGCGCGCAGCCGCGCGTGGGCGGCGGCCTGGTCGGCAGCCGCGGGCAGCCGATCCAGATCGTGCTCGGCGGGCCCGAATACGCCGAGATCGCACAGTGGCGCGACATCATGATGGAGCGCATGGAGGCCAATCCCGGCTTCTTCTCGGTCGACTCCGACTACAAGGAAACCCGCCCGCAGATGCGCGTGCAGATCGACCGCGCGCGCGCTTCGGACCTGGGCGTGAGCGTCACCGACATCGGCCGCGCGCTGGAAACCATGATGGGCAGCCGCCAGGTCACCACCTTCGTGCAGGAAGGCGAGGAGTACGACGTGCTGGTGCAGGCCGGACGCGCCGGCCGCGCCGAGCCCGCGGACCTGGACGCGATCCAGGTGCGCGCGCGCAACGGCGACCTGGTGCCGCTGTCGAACCTGGTCACCCTCAGCGAGCTGGCCGAGCCGGGCAGCTTCAACCGCTTCAACCGCATGCGCGCGATCACCGTGAGCGCCGGCCTCGCGCCAGGCTACAGCATGGGCGAGGCGATCGACTTCCTCGAAAACGTCGCCCGCACCGACCTGCCCGACTACGCCCAGATCAGCTGGAAGGGCGAGTCGCGCGAGTTCCAGAAGGCCGGCGGCGCGGTGCTGCTGACCTTCACCCTGGCACTGCTGGTGGTGTACCTGGTGCTGGCGGCGCAGTTCGAGAGCTTCATCCATCCGTTCGTGATCATGCTGACGGTGCCGCTGGGCGTGCTTGGCGCGCTGATCGGCCTGGCGATCACCGGCGGCACGCTCAACCTGTTCAGCCAGATCGGCATCGTGATGCTGGTGGGGCTGGCGGCGAAGAACGGCATCCTGATCGTCGAGTTCGCCAACCAGCTGCGCGACGAAGGCCGCAGCGTCGGCCAGGCGATCGTGGAGTCGTCGGTGGTGCGCCTGCGCCCGATCCTGATGACCTCGATCGCCACCGCCGTTGGCGCCGTGCCGCTGGTGGTCGCCGGCGGCCCGGGTTCCGCGAGCCGCGCGACGATCGGCGTGGTGGTGATCTTCGGCGTTGCCTTCTCCACGCTGCTGTCGCTGTTCGTGGTACCGGCGTTCTACGCGCTGCTCGCGCCGTTCACCCGCTCGCCGGATGCAGTGGCGCAGGAGCTGGCGGTGCAGGAGAAGCAGACGCCGTCGGTGGGCGGGCACGCGTAGGGCGGGGCGTGGTGGCCGTGGGAGTGGCCTGTAGCAGTGCGCTGTGGCGGGCTTGTGGGAGCGGCCTTGTGGGAGCGGGCTTGTGGGAGCGGGCTTGTGGGAGCGGGCTTGTGGGAGCGGCCATGGCCGCGATGCC
>NZ_BAAAZU010000003.1:218106-227072 GCF_039537065.1 Luteimonas lutimaris
CAATCGCGGCCATGGCCGCTCCCACAAAAGGCTGATTCCCACAAAAGGCCGCTCCCACACAAGGCTGATCCCCACAAAAGGCTGATCCCACGGGAGATTGACCACACAGAAAGCTGATCCCGCAGAAGGCTGCCCAGTAGAGGGCCTATCCCTCAGAAGGTCGCCCCACAGGCTTGCCCATCCACGCGAGCTGCCCGCCCCCTCGCGTATCCTTTCCCGATGGTCGATGCAGACGCCAGCCGGCAGACGGAAATCGGGATCGACGCCGCCACGCGCCTGCGCCCCTGGTGCGACACCGACCTCGAATCGCTCGTGCTCCACGCCAACGACGAACGCGTCTCGCGCGGCACCAGCGACCGCTTCCCGTTTCCCTACACCCGCGCCGACGGCGAGGCCTTTCTCGCCGGGCGCGTGGTCGACATGACCGCGCCGGTGTTCGCCATCGAGATCGACGGCCAGGCCTGCGGCGGCATCGGCGTGCGGCCGGGGCAGGGCGAGCGCCGCCACGGCGCCGAACTCGGCTACTGGCTCGGCCACCGCCACTGGAACCGCGGCCACATGACGCGCGTGGTCGGTGCGTTCGCGCCGTGGGTGATGGACGCGCTGTCGCTGTACCGCCTGCAGGCGACCGTGCTCGACTTCAACGCCGCCTCGGCGCGGGTGCTGCTCAACAACGGATTCGTCGAGGAAGGCACCCAGCGCAACGCCGTGTTCAAGCACGGCCGGCTGCACGACCTGCGTACCTTTGCACGCACCCGGGACTCCCTCGATGCCGACTGACCGCCCATCGCCCTGGAACCGGCCGCCGCCGCGTCGCGACGCGGAACACCCGGCGCCCGCGCAACCCCCCACGCCGCGCCGCAACCGCGACGAGGAAGTGCGTCTGCACGGCATCAACGCGGTGCAGGCCGTGTTCGCGCGCCGGCCCGACGCGATCCGCAAGCTCTACCTCGCCGAAGCACGCATCCCGCAGCTGCAGCCACTGCTGAAGTGGTGCGTCGCGCACCGCGTCGGCTACCGCGTGGTCGACGAGGCCGACCTGCGCAAGCTTGCCGCCAGCGCGCACCACGAAGGCATCGTCGCCGACGTCCTGCGCGAACCGCCGCAACCGCTCACCGCCTGGCTGGAGGCACTGCCGGCCGGACCGTGCTGCGCACTGTGGCTGGACGGCGTCGGCAATCCGCACAACCTCGGCGCGATCCTGCGCTCGGCCGCGCACTTCGGCATCGCCGCCATCCTGCTGCCAAAGCACTCTCCGCTCGCCCTGTCCGGCGCCGCCGCGCGCGTGGCCGAAGGCGGCGCCGAAGCCGTGCCCTTCGTGCGCCTGGGCCGCGACGACAACGCCATCGCCCAGCTGCGCGGCGCCGGCTTCGCCCTGGCCGCCACGGTGGTGAAGGGCGGCGACGACCTGTTCGTCGCGCGCCTGCCCGAACGGCTGGTCTACGTCCTCGGCGCCGAAGGCGAGGGCATGGATGGCGAACTCGCCGCCGCCTGCGACCTGCGCCTGTCGATCCCCGGCACCGGTGCCGTCGAAAGCCTCAACGTCGCCGCCGCCACCGCCGTGCTGCTGGCGCAGTGGACCCGCACCCGCTGATCCGCGCTCGCCCTGCCTTGTAGGAGCGGCTTCAGCCGCGAGCTTTTGCTCCCGGGTTGCGGGAGGTGCCTTTCGGCGCAGCCACCCGCTTCCCGCCACCCTACGCAAGGGAAGGGGCCAGGGCAAAAGCTCGCGGCTGAAGCCGCTCCTACAGGGCGGGTGCCAAATTGCGCTGCGGACTTAGTCTTCGCTGCCAGCCGCCCCAGGCGCACTTCCAAACCCGCCGTCCGCCTGCGCCGCCAGCCAGGTGAACACTGTGTACGCGGCCACGTTCTGCGCCAGCGCTTCCGGGTCGATCTTGTCGAGGGTGTCCTCGGCGTTGTGGTGCAGGTCGAAGTAGTCGGTGCCGTCGTGGCCGAGCCATGCCCACGCCATGCCGGCGCGGGTCATCGGGCCGATGTCGGATTCCGGATCGCCCTCGCCGGGCAGCGGCTCGATGCCCAGCGGTGCCAGCGCGGTGGCGATCTGGTCGAACGCCGCCTTCTCGCCCTCGCGTGCGCTGGAGTCGAAGCCGTAGATGCGCCCGGCGCCGAAGTCGCTTTCGGCGGCGATCACGTGCTTCTCGATCTCGCCTGCGTGCTTCTCGGCGTACGCGCGGCCGCCCCACAGGCCCTGTTCCTCGTTGGCGAAGGCCACCACCCGGATCGAACGCTTCGGCTTGAGCGGCTTGAGCAGCGCGCCGGTGGCCATGGTGATGCCGATGCCGGCGGCGTCGTCGATCGCGCCGGTGCCCAGGTCCCAGGAATCCAGGTGGCCGCCGATCAGCACGATCTCGTCCGGGCGCTCGCTGCCGGTGATCTCGCCGATCACGTTCTGCGAGGTGTATTCGCCGTCATAGCCGCAGTCCAGCGCCACGCGGATCCGCGTCGGCCCCAGCGCGACCAGGCGCGCCAGTTGGTCGGCGTCGATCATCGACAGCGCGGCCGCCGGGATCGGCGTCAGTCCGTCCTCGAAACCGGTGTTGCCGGTATGCGCCGCGCGCGAGGAGTCGGTGCCCGCCGAGCGCATCACGAATGCCGCCGCGCCCTTGGCGATCGCCACCGACGGGCCGGCCCAGCGCACGCCGCCGCCGTTGCGGTAGTCGCCGCCGTCGCGCTGCTTCTTCATCCGGTAATCGACGAAGGCGATCTTGCCGGCCAGCGAGCCGTCCGGCGCTGCCTTCAGTGCGTCCAGGTCGGCGAAGCGCACCACCTCTCCTTCGACCGTGCCGCCGGGGCTGCCGCCCAGCGCGGTCAGCACCAGCGGCTGCGCATGCTCGCCGAGCACTTCGGCGTGTTCGCTGCGGCGCACCCACCTGGGGAAGGTGACCGGTTCGGTCCAGACCTTGTCGTAGCCCAGCGCCTCGAACTTCGCCTTCGCCCACGCCACCGCGCGCGCGTCGGCCTCGGTGCCGGCCAGGCGCGGGCCGACCTCGGTGGTGAGCGATTCGGTGATCTTCCAGCCCAGGTCGCTGGCCAGCGCCTGCTCGCGCAGCTGCGCGACCTGGCCGGTGGCGGCGTCGGGGATGCGGGTCTGCGCGTGCAGCGTGGTGGCGGGCAGCGCAAGGGCGAGGGCAAGCATCAGCGGGGCAAGGCGCATGGCGGTCTCCGGTTGAGGTGCGCCCGGACAGCCGCCCGCACGCCAGAAAAAGACGAAGCCACGAGGGTGACAGCCCCCGTGGCTTCCCGACCTGTGGCACAAGTCATGCCGCGCGCGGCGGCGGCTGTGCTCAGCGCTTGAGCGAATCGCGGATCTCGCGCAGCAGCAGCACATCTTCGGAGGGTTCTTCCGGCGCCGCTTCCTCGGGCTGCTTGTGCATGCGGTTGATCGCCTTGACCAGCAGGAAGATCGCGAACGCCAGGATGGCGAACTGGATCACCGCGTTGAGGAACTCGCCGATGCCGATCACCACCGCCGGCACCGCTTCGCCGGCCGCGTCCACCGTGGCTTCCTTCAGCGTGATCACCCACTTCGAGAAGTCGACGCCGCCGATGAGCAGCCCGATCGGCGGCATGATCACGTTGTCGACCAGCACGGTGACGATCTTGCCGAACGCCGCACCGATGACCACGCCGACCGCGAGATCGACGACGCTGCCGCGCATCGCGAATTCCTTGAACTCCGTCATCATGCCCATCTGTTTTCCTCGCTGGCGGTTCGGGGACTTCTAGCCTACACGCGCGGCGGCGCGATGCGGCAATGCAGTTCGAGCAGGTCATCGAGCCGGCCCACGCACTCGTCGCCCGGTTGCAGCGCGGCCACCCCGGCTGGCGTGCCCATGAACACCAGGTCGCCGGCGCGCAGGGCGTACAGGCGCGACAGCGCGACCAGGATGTCCGGCACGTCCCAGATCAGCAGGTCCAGCCGCGACTGCTGGCGCACGCTGCCATTCACCGCCAGCGACAGCGTGCGCGCGGCCAGTTCGCCCACCGCGGCCGCCGGCAGCAGCTCGCCGACGGGTGCCGAGTGGTCGAAGGCCTTGCCGGTATCCCAGGGCAGTCCCTTGGCCTTGGCCGCGGCCTGCAGGTCGCGGCGGGTCAGGTCCAGGCCCAGCCCGTAGCCGAACACGAGCGCCTGCGCCGCGTCGCGGTCAAGCGCGCCGGGTGGCGCGTCGCGGCCCAGCGCGACGACCAGCTCGATCTCGTGGTGCAGTTCGGTCGTGCCGGGCGGGTAGGGCACCTCGATGCCGGTGACGATCGCGTCGGCCGGCTTGAGGAACAGCGTCGGCTGCCCGCGCTCGGCCTTCGACGCCGGTGCCGCGGCGCCCATCTCGCGGGCGTGGTCGGCGAAGTTGCGGCCGACGCAGTAGATCCGGTGCACCGGAAACGTCCCGCCGCCGCGCACCGGCACGCGCGGCACGGCGGGCGCGGGGATCACGTCGCGCGGAGCGGAATCGGTCATCGGGAATGGGCCGGAAGGTGTCTGGCCGGGGTCACGGACGCCGTCCGCGCCTCAGCGCAGCAGCGGTTCGCCGGCCTTGGGCACGACGTGGTATTCCGCGTCCACCACCCGTCCGGCAGCGGCCTGCGGCTTGCCGCGCCGGCGCAGCAGCCGCGCCACCAGGCCACCGGCCAGCATCGCCAGACCCACGAACACGCCGGCCACCAGCAGCACTGCCAGCAGCAGCACGCCCACCACGCCCAGCAACGCCCGCAGCGCCGGGTGCCGCGGCTTGCGCGGCGCGAACATCGCGCTGGTGAAACGGCCGTGGAAGCTGCGGAAGAAACGAACGGACATGGGGCGTGGCGGTACGATGACGGGAAGTAACGGAGTATCGGGCCCGTGATGAATGAAAAAGTAAGAACCTTGTTAAGCACGGGTGAAGAAGGGACCCGGCTCGGCTCCCTGTCACAGATCGAGGACGGCGGATTCGCCGAAGCCGAAGCCACCCTCGACGGCGACGCCGAATCGCTGATCCTGCACCGCGACGGCGACCACGTCCGCGCCTGGCTCAACATCTGCCCCCACGCCGGTCGCCGCCTCGACTGGGCGCCCGGCCAGTTCCTCAAGAGCCGCGACGGCCACCTCGTCTGCGCCGTCCACGGCGCCACCTTCGAAACCACCGACGGCCTTTGCATCGCCGGCCCCTGCCGCGGCGAATCCCTCCGCCCCGTCGCCGTCGAAGTGCAAGACGGCGAAGTCGTCCTCACCCCCGAACCCCCGCCCACCCCGTAGGAGCGGCTTCAGCCGCGAGCCTTTCCCTTCGGCCAGGGAACCGGCTCCCCACCTGCGCAGGCACGACGATCAAAAACGAGGCTCTCGTAGGAGCGGCGGAAGCCGCGAGCTCTTCCCGTCGGCCAAGGAACCGGCTCCCCGCCTTGGCGGAGACGACGATCAAAAAGAGGCTCTTGTAGGAGCGGCGGAAGCCGCGAGCTTTTCCCTTCGGCCAAGGAACTGGCCCCTCCGCCTTGGCGGGGACGACGATCAAAGACGGAGGCTGTTGTAGGAGCGGCTTCAGCCGCGAGCCTTTCCCTTCAACCAGGGAACTGGATCCCCGCCCGCGCGGCAATGACGATCAAAGGCACGACCGTCGCAGGGAAGGGCAAAAGCCACCACACCCCTACGAGACCGCCGCCCCCACCGCCAACCCCCGATACCGCCCATCCAGCGCCGCCACATGTCCCTCCAGCGCCTCCAGCGGCCCATCATTGACGATCACGTCATCGGCAATCGCCAACCGCTCCAGGCGCGACGCCTGCGCAGCAATCATGCGATCCGCCAGCGCCCCGTCGATGCCGTCGCGCAGCAGCAGCCGCGCATGCTGCACCGCCGCCGGCACGTCGACCACCAGGATCCGGTCCAGCCACGGATACGCCGTCCGCCCGCCGCCCTCGGCCAGCAGCGGGATCGCCGCGATCGCATACGCCCCCTGTGCCGCAGCGCAGGCCGCACGCAGCGCCGCGCGCACTCGCGGATGGATGATCGCCTCCAGCCCCAGCCGCGCCCCGTCGTCGTCGAAGATCCGCCGCCGCATCGCCGCCCGGTCCAGCGCCCCATCCGCCGCCAGCACCCCAGCCCCGAACGCCGCCACAACTTCCGCCAACCCTTCCGACCCCACCGCCACCGCCTCGCGCGCGGCCACGTCGGCATCCGCAACGGACACCCCCCGCGCCTCGAACCGCGCAGTCACCGCGCTCTTGCCCGAAGCCACGCCGCCCGTCAGTCCGATGATGAAGTCGCTCATGGCCGGATTATGGCGCAGCCCGCCGCGCCCTCTGCAGCACCGCCGCAAAACCCTCTCAAGAGGAGCGGTCCAAAGCCCTCCCCTTCAAGGGGAGGGTTGGGTGGGGATGGGTTTCCCCAGGCGTACAAGCCCCCGCCATGTGCAGGCAGATGTGGGAGCGGCTATAGCCGCGAGCTTTTGAAGGGTTGCCCGGTCGCCCACGGAAAATCGCGGCTATAGCCGCTCCCACGGGGCTCCCACAGGGCCCCACAAAGCTCCCCACAAAGCTCCCCACAAAGCTCCCCACAAAGCTCCCCACAAAGCTCCCCACAAAAAATTCGGCGGCTCAGATGCCGGCGTACTGCCGATACGCCCCGATGATCTGCTCGCCCCACATGAACACGATCCACCCGGCGATCGCCAGGTACGGCCCGAACGGGATCGGCGTCGCCCGGTCGCGGCCCTTCATCCCCAGCCAGATCGAACCCACGATCGCCCCCACCAGCGACGACAGCAGGATCGTCGGCAATATCCCCTGCAGGCCCACCCAGGCGCCCAGCGCGGCCAGCAGCTTGAAGTCGCCGTGGCCCATGCCTTCCTTGCCGGTGAGCTGCTTGAACAGCCACCACACCGTCCACAGGCTCAGATACCCGATCACCGCGCCCACCAGCGCCGGCTTGGCCGGCATGTAGAGATTGTCCACCGCCCCGATCAGCCCCAGCCACATCAGCGGCAAGGTCAGCTGGTCGGGCAGCAGTTGGGTACGCAGGTCGATCCCCGACAGTGCGACCAAAAAGCACGTCAGCACGATCGCGCCAAACCCCTGCCAGCCGAACCCCCACTGCCACACGCACGCCAGTACCAGCAGCATCGTCAGCAGTTCCACCAGCGGGTACTGCGGCGAGATCGGCGCCTTGCAACTGCGGCACTTGCCGCGCAGCGCCACCCAGCTGACGACCGGGATGTTCTCGTACCAACTCAGGTTGTGCCCGCAGTGCGGGCAGTGCGACCGCTCCACCACGATCCCCGGCGGCGGCGGGTCGTACAGGTCCGGCTCGCCCAGGATCTCGCGGCTGTCGCGCTTCCACTCCCACTCCAGCCGGCGGGGCAGGCGCAGGATGACCACGTTGAGGAAGCTGCCGACCAGCAGCCCCATCCCGGCGGCCAGCGGATAGCCGAGCTCCGGGTTCTGGTCGAGAAACGCCATCCGCGGCTTAGCCCATCACGGTCATGGCGATCTTGAAGATCGGCAGGTACATCGCGATCACGATCGACCCCACCAGGCCACCAATGACCACCATGATGAAAGGCTCGATCAGGCTGGTGATGGCATCCACCGAGTTGTTCACTTCCTGCTCGTAGAACTCGGCCACCTTGAACAGCATCGTATCCAGCGCGCCGGCCTCTTCGCCGATGGCGGTCATCTGCACCACCATGTGCGGGAACAGGTTGGCCTGCTTCATCGCCACGTTGAGCTGGTAGCCCACCGCCACGTCATCGCGCATTTCGTGGACCGCCTTGGTATAGACCCGGTTGCCCGTGGCGCCGGCCACGCTGTCCATCGCCTCCACCAGCGGTACGCCAGCCTTGAAGGTCACCGCCAGCGTGCGCGCGAAGCGCGCAATGGACGAGTTGTGCAGCACCTGACCGATGATCGGCACCTTCAGCAGCAACCGGTCCATGGCGTACTGCAGTTTCTGCGAGCGCTTGTAGGCGTACATGAAGGCAGTGAATGCGATCACCGCAACAATCACGATTGCCCACCACCAGCTCACCAGGATGTCGGATATCCCGAACACCAGGCTGGTGAAGGCGGGCAGGTCGGCGCCGAAGCTCGCGAACTGCTCCTTGAAGATCGGTACCACGTACACCATCAGGATGCCGCAGACCAGGATCGCCACCGCGATCACTGCGATCGGGTAGAACAACGCCTTCTTGATCTTGCCCTTGACCGCCTCGATGTTTTCCTTGTAGTCGGCGATGGTTTCCAGCACGGTTTCCAGCGAGCCGGAGGACTCGCCCGCGCGCACCAGGTTGCGGTACAGCTCGTCGAACTGCACCGGATGCTTGCTCATCGCCTCGTAGATCGACGAGCCGCCCTCGATGTCGAGGCGGACTTCGTTGACCAGCTTCTTCATCTTCGGGTTTTTCTGGCCGTTGCCGATGATCTCCAGCGCCATCACGATCGGCACGCCGGATTTCATCATCGTCGCGATCTGGCGGCTGAACACCGCGATGTCCTTGGCCGTCACCGACTTGCCGGCACTGCCGAACAACGGCTTGGGCTTGAGCTTCACCGAGCGCGGCTGGATGCCCTGGCGGCGCAGTTCGGCGCGCAGCATGTTGGCGCTGCGGGACTGCTGCTCGCCCTTCATTGTCTTGCCGCGCTTGTCGGTGCCCTCCCAGACGAACATCTGCAGGGTCACGCCGTCGCGTACCGGCTTGGCGGCATCGCGGCGGGCGGCGGTCTTGGCGACGGAACGTGTCACGGCCATATCGATTTCCCCTTGATCCCCAGATTCCGGCATCGCCGGAGCCCCAACCTGCGATGGTAGCCGGTTGCGGCCACATGTGAAGCGCCCGGGTGTGACGGCGCGCAGGATTCCAGCGCTTCCGCCCCTCCCAACCGGTAATCCGCCACCCCGGCAGCAGCAATCGCAGTGCAATCCCCGTGGGCCGCGTCCCCTGTGGGGGGCGGGGATTGTGGGAGCGGCCATGGCCGCGATTGCT
>NZ_BAAAZU010000003.1:227124-243155 GCF_039537065.1 Luteimonas lutimaris
ACAAGCAAAGGCCACTCATACCCACCCGGCTGCTTCCCGCATGAGCTGTCACTGCAGCCCATCCAATAGGCCCCGGAAGCCCCCCGGATCAGTCCTTCGTCACCCGATTGATCTCCGCCAGGCTGGTCACCCCGGCCTTCACCTTCTGCAGCGCCGACTGGCGCAGGTCGCGTACGCCCGAGCGCTGCGCGGCCTCTGCGATCTGCAGGGCATTGCCACCCTCCAGCACGATCGTCGCGATCTCGTCGGTCATCGGCATCACCTGGTACAGGCCGGTGCGCCCCTTGTAGCCGCTGGTGCACTCGTCGCAGCCCACGGCCTCGTAGGCGGTGATGCCCTCGCGGACCTCGTCGTCGGTGAAGCCTTCGGCCAGCAGGGCGTTGTCGGGCAACTCCATCGGGCGCTTGCACCGTTCGCACAGCCGGCGCGCCAGGCGCTGGGCGATCACCAGCGTCACCGAGCTGGTGATGTTGTACGGCGCGATGCCCATGTTCATCAGGCGCGCGATGGTCTGCGGCGCGTCGTTGGTGTGCAGGGTGGACAGCACCATGTGGCCGGTCTGCGCCGCCTTGATCGCGATCTCGGCGGTTTCCAGGTCGCGGATTTCGCCGACCATGATGATGTCCGGGTCCTGGCGCAAAAAGCTGCGCAGCGCGGCGGCGAAGGTCATGCCGCGGCGCTCGTTCTGCTGTACCTGGTTCACGCCCGACAGGCGGATTTCCACAGGATCCTCCACGGTGGAGATGTTGCGCACCTCGTCGTTGAGGATGCCCAGCGCGGTGTACAGGCTCACCGTCTTGCCCGAGCCGGTGGGGCCAGTCACCAGCACCATCCCGTAGGGCTTCTGGATTGCATCCAGGAACAGCTTCTGCTGGTCCGGCTCGTAGCCCAGCTTGTCGATGCCCAGCTTGGCCGCGCCGGCATCCAGGATACGCAGCACCACCTTCTCGCCGAACAGCGTGGGCAGGGTGCTGACGCGGAAGTCGATCTGCTTGGTCTTGGACAGGTTGAGCTTCATGCGCCCGTCCTGCGGGACGCGCTTCTCGGCAATGTCCAGCTGCGCCATCACCTTCAGGCGCGCGGTGATGCGCGAGTTGAGCTTCACCGGCATCTTGGCCGTCTGCTTGAGCAGGCCGTCCACGCGCAGGCGCACGCGGTAGTCCGTCTCGTACGGCTCGAAATGGATGTCCGAGGCGCCGCGCTTGATCGCATCGATCAGCACCTTGTTGACGAACTTGACGACCGGCGTGTCGTCCTGCTTGCCCTCGGCACCGGCATCGCGCGGCTCGTCGTCACCGGCCTCGATGTCCAGGTTTTCCAGACCTTCGGAGTCGTCCAGCGCATCATCGAAGCTGTCCGCCGCCTGCAGCCACAGCTCCAGCGTGTGGCGGATGCGGTCCTCGTCCACCAGGATCGGCTCCACCACCAGGTTGGTGTGGAACTTGATCTCGTCCAGTGCGTGGGTGTTGGTGGGGTCGGAGGTGCCCACGAACAGCTTGCCGCCGCGCTTGTACAACGGCAGCACGCCGTGCTTTTGCAGCAGGTCCTCCTTGACCAGCTTGACCGCGCTCATGGTCCCGTCCATTGCGGACGGGTCGTACACCGGCATGCCAAACTCGGCCGAGTTGGCCGCGGCCATCTGCGCCGGGGTGACCAGCTTGTGCTCGCGCAGGTACAGCGCGATCGGCTTGCGCGCGGCGGTCGCCTTGTCCAGCGATTCGCGCGCGGCGGCCTCGTCCAGGGCCCCGTCCAGCACCAGCCGACGGGCGATACCGGTGATGCCGACCAGATTGGCTGTCGCAACTGCACTCATGGTGATCCTCCCCAATCCCCTGACTTTATCGCAAGCACGCCTTGTGCCATAGGGACTTGCGCTACTCCGGCGGGGTTTGCCTCCAGTCCGCGACCGTTTCGGGCTACTCTTGCCGCCAGAGGGGAATCCATGCGCCTATCCGTCATCCTGCCTGCCAAGAACGAGGCCGAAGGCCTGCGCCAGACGCTGCCGCGGCTGCGCGAGGCCCAACCCGATGCCGAGCTCATTGTCGTGGATGACGGCTCAAGCGACGACACGGCAGAAGTTGCCATGGCACACGGGGCCCGGGTGCTGTCCAGCCCCTATTCGATGGGCAACGGCGCGGCGATCAAGCGCGGAGCCCGGGCCGCCAGCGGCGAGATCCTCGTATTTATGGATGCCGACGGCCAGCACGACCCCGCAGAGATCGCCAGCCTGCTGGACCGGTTGGAACGGGGATACGACATGGTGGTGGGAGCGCGCGATTCGTCGGGCCAAGCCAGCGCCGGCCGCAGTTTGGCCAACCGCTTCTACAACCGATTGGCCAGCTGGATGACCGGGCACCGCGTGGCCGATCTAACGTCCGGCTTTCGCGCCGTCCGTGCCGAGCGCTTCCGAGAGTTCCTGCACTTGCTGCCAAACGGGTTCAGCTATCCCACCACCAGCACCATGGCGTTCTTCCGCAGCGCCTATCCGGTGGACTACGTGGCCGTCCAGGTAGCTAGGCGGATGGGTAACAACAGTCACATTCGCCCGATCAAGGACGGGATCCGATTCCTGCTGATCATCTTCAAGATCGCCACGCTGTATTCGCCATTGAAGTTGTTCGTGCCTGTGGCCGCCGCATTCGCTGCCGCTGGACTTGGCTGGTACGGATGGACGTTTCACGAGGCCGGCCGCTTTACCAACATGAGCATGCTGCTCCTGAGCGCAGCAGTGATCATCTTCCTGATCGGATTGATCTCGGAACAGATCACCAGCTTGACCTATCTCGCCGCGCGTGAATCGAAGAGCCGGTCTGGTTGAGCCCATGTCTGCGGTTCGAAAATATGCCTCTTGGCTGCAGCGCACGCCGTTTCACCCCCAATGGTTGATGCCGCTCAGGAAAGTTTCCCGCCACATAAAGGTATGCCGGGGACGTGTGCTGGATATCGGCGCAGCTGATGGAAGGCTCTCAAAGCAACTCGATCCTGCTGCCGAATACATTTCGCTCGACTATCCAGCCACGGCCATCGAGCTCTATCACACGCGACCTCTCGTCTTCGCCGATGCCTGTGCCATGCCATTCGCGAACGCTAGCATCGACGCTGTCGCGTGCTTCGAAGTACTGGAGCATGTAACCCGCCCCGATGCCTTGCTAGAGGAAGTTGCCCGGGTTCTGGTGCCCGGTGGTGTCGCCGAGTTCACCATGCCGTTCTTCTATCCGATTCACGATGCGCCGCACGACTACCAGCGCTGGACCCGCCACGGCTGGTCAAGGGGGTTGGCCAGGGTTGGGCTGGCGGTGGAATCGATTGAGCCACGGGGCCACTCGCTGCACGCGGCTGGTGTAACCGCGTGCCTTGGGATGGCTGGGCCGCTCCAGAAGGCAGGGCTGCTGAAGGCGGTCCTTGGGATACCAGTCCTCCTCGTTGCAATACCCATGGTGAACCTGGCTGCTTGGGTGGCATCGCAGTTGTGGCCGTCTTGGGATGCGATGTCGATCGGATATCGCGTCCTTGTCAGGAAGCCAGACGCGTGACGCGGGCTGCACGACCGGTGTTGCTCGTGCTCGCGTCGACCTATCCGCGGTGGAAGCATGATCACGAGCCAGGATTCGTGCACGAGTTGGCAAAGCGCCTGACGGATCACTTTCGCGTGCTGGCATTGGTACCGCATTCGCCCGGCTCACCGATGAGGGAAACCCTCGACGGTGTTGAGGTGGTGCGGTACCGCTATGCGCCGGAGCGCTTCGAGGTTCTGGTCAACGACGGTGGCATCGTGACCAACTTGCACCGATCCAAGTGGAAGCTCCTGCTGGTTCCGACTTTCGTGCTGTCGCAGGCTTGGCAGGCTTGGAGATTGATTCGTGCGGAGAACGTCGACCTGATCCACGCGCACTGGCTGCTTCCGCAAGGACTGATCGCCGCCATGCTGCACATCCTCCCCGGGCGAAGCGTCCCGTTCGTGGTTACATCGCATGGCGCGGACCTTTACGCGTTGCGAGGGGCGATGCTGGACAAGCTCAAGCGTTTCGTGTTGCGCCGCGCCTCGGCTGCCACGGTCGTCAGTGGTGCAATGCGCGAGCGAATGCGGTCGATGGACGTGGACGTGGCGAACGTATCCGTACAGCCGATGGGCGTCGACATGGAGGAACAGTTCACGCTCGGCATGCACGGGGAACGCTCGCAGCGCGAGATCCTGTTCGTCGGTCGCCTAGTCGAGAAGAAGGGTTTGCGGTACCTGTTGAGGGCTATGCCGCACGTGTTGCAGCAATTACCGGATGCGACGCTGACTATCGCCGGATTCGGGCCGGATGAGGTCGAGCTCAAGGCCGGGGCGCAAGCGCTCGGGATCGCCGAATCAGTGCATTTTCTCGGGGCAGTACCGCAATCCGACCTTCCTGAGCTCTATCGCAGGGCGGCGCTGTTCGTGGCGCCCTTCGT
Source organism: Luteimonas lutimaris (assembly GCF_039537065.1). Taxonomy (NCBI): domain Bacteria; kingdom Pseudomonadati; phylum Pseudomonadota; class Gammaproteobacteria; order Lysobacterales; family Lysobacteraceae; genus Luteimonas; species Luteimonas lutimaris. The sequence continues at coordinate 231,562 of NZ_BAAAZU010000003.1, forward strand.
GAGGGCCGCGTCCGGAGACGAGGAGGGTCTGGGCTTGGTCCTCGTGGAGGCGATCGGTTGCGGTTGTCCTGTTGTCGTCGGCGACGTACAGGCCATGGACGAGTTGATGGGAAGCGAGTTCCGGGATCTCAGGATCAATCCGAGGGATACCGTTCAACTGGCCTCCAGGATCGTCGAGGTTCTTTCGAACCCGGACAGTGCCCGCGGACGACTGGAAGCGCTACGCGAGAAAATTGTTGCCCGGTTCGATTGGCGTGAGGTAACCAGCCGATACAGGGGGCTGCTCACGGGTGTTTCCTGCGAAGTGCGGAAATGAATAATTCTTGGGCGTTCTCCACACTACGTAGGCATGCGTGCTGGCGGGCGAAAAAAAGCCGATCATCGTTGGCGCCAGCTACACGAATGGGCCACCGACGCCTGCTGGCAGAAGCAAGTGCCTAGATCGCACTATGTGGCGCGCGGTGCCGGCCCGGGCGACGCAAGTGTGGTCCCTTGCATGTAGGCGATCGCCACCAGTGCCTTCACGATCGGCTTGAAAAGCCGGTAGGGAATCCATGGTTGACCGAGAAGACGGTCGACCACTGGCGCGGCTCCAAGCAGTGGCTTGGTCAGTGTGGCGATCGGGCTCAACCACGGATGCAGGCGAACATCCAGCTCTGCGTAGCCGAGCGACCTGTAAGCCTCAAGGTGGTCATGGGAGAACAGTTCGGCTGAAGTGCCAGCCGCGGTGCGCATCTTCTCCAGTACGCCGGGCAGGGTGAGTGCATCGAGGTGCGTGATCCGGGCTTCTGGGCACCAGCCCAGCCGCCCCATGTGCGAGAGGCGCACGAGCAGATCGCGGTCCTCGAAGCCATACGCAATGTATCTCGGGTCGAAGCCGTTGCATTGACGATAGGCATCTGCGTGTACTGCAAAGTTTGCCGTAGACCCGGAGTAGAAGATGCCGCGCGCGTGTTGCCGCGCGCGCCGGGCCGAAGCCTCATTCTGGTAGCGCGACCAGAACGCATCATCGCCTTCCGGGGCCACAACAGGACCGAGGCTGGCAACGCATCCCCCGCGCAGGACTTCCAGATGTGTAGAGAGGAACCTCTGCCCTTCGGGTCTGCAGTCGCAGTCAATGAAAACGAGGAACTTCCCTTGGGCATGATATGCGCCGGCGTTGCGTGCGGCCGAGCGCCCCATGTTGCGAGGGAGCGCGATTAACCGAACATGCTCGTCTTCATGTTGTTGCAGGCGTGAGGTACTGTCATCGCCAGAGCCATCGTCCACCATGATGATCTCGAGCGTGGAGTCGTTTGGAAGCTCCTGCAGCCTAAGCAGGCGAACCAGCTCCAACGCGCTTCCAGCGTTACGGAAGACGGGAACGATGATGCTGATCATGGGCGAATTTCACCGATTCTTGCCTGTGCAAGGATGTGAACAGATCGAGGTAGCGCGCCGCAACCACTTCAAGGTCGAAGTGCTGCAGGGCGTATGCCCGGTTCCGCTCCCCCATCGAAGAAAGTACGGGGGGGGGCGATGTGATTGCTTCGCTTAGCGCTGTTGCAAGCGAGTCAGGATCTTCCGGGCTCACTACCCAGCCCATGTCGGCCCGGATGTGGGCGTCGAGGCCGCCGCAGCGGGACATGAGCATTGCAAGGCCGCGCTCCATCGCCTCGAGGCCAGCGTTAGACATTCCCTCATAGCGCGAAGGGAGCAGGAACACCATTGATTGCCCAAGAGTTGCTAGAACGGAACCATGGCCCAGCTCGCCAAGCCATTGCAGGGCGTGGGCCACGCCAAGCCGCTCCGCCTGTGCCTGCAGTGCGGGGCGCTCAGGGCCGTCACCGACTATTCTCACGAGTCCAGGCTGCAGTTGGTCGGGAATCAACGCCATGGCGTCAATCAGGATGTCGAGGCCCTTCTGCCGGGAAACTCTTCCAACAGTGATGAACCGACAGGGATGAGGCGGGCTGCTCGGCCTCGTATCGTGAATCTGCACGCCGTTCGGGATGGCTGCGAACTTCGTCCCGGAGAAGCCTGCGGCGCGCAGCTCCACTGCCATGGCGGGCGCGATAAGATTGATTGCGTTGCACTGCCTGTCCAGCAATCGAACGAGCCAGCGGCGAAACGGCAGGCTGGCAAGAAAACCAACATCGCTTCCATCTCCACCCGTACTCGCTGGTACGACCACTAACGGTGTGCTCAGCAGGCGTAGGTGCTTCAGAAGGCTCACGGTGATTGCCGCGTCCCCAAGAAAGCGGGTGTAGATCACGTCAAGGCGACGGCGCTGCCTCAGCAGGAGCAGTGACAGTGAAACAAGGTAGCTGATGCCGCGTAGTGGACGGCCAAGTCTTCTTAAGGTGCGAATGCGGCGTACAGGCAGGACGTGCCGCCCTAACTTCACCTGCTTACCGCACATGCGACGACCAAGGCAAGTTACGTCATGGCCGGCATCCATCCATGCCTCGATCAGGTTCGCAGCCTGCCTCTCGGCACCCCCGGTTACGAAATGTGGCAGGTCGGATATAACAAGAATACGCATGTGTGTGACCGGTGGCGGGGACGGAACCTGGTGTGGGAGCTACTGGAAAAGTACCTCCATATACTGCTCTGCGACGCACTCGGTATCGAACTTGTGCAAATGTTCACTGGGGTCTGACACTTTCACCTCTTTGCGCAGAACACTCAGAATCGCGTTGGCCAAGGCCGCATCGTCGCCCACCGGGACAAGGATGCCGTACTTGCCGCCATCCAGAACCTCGCGTACGCCACCAGGGCAGTCGGTAGCCACGACAGGGCAGCCATTGGCAAGGGCTTCGGCGAGAACCAGGCCAAAACCTTCAAAGGATGCAGTGTGCAAAAAGACCGTTGCCTCGCACATGCGTCGCCCGGGGTCACGAACGAATCCCTCAAATATAACCCGGTCTGTTATGCCAAGGTCAGCGCACTGCTGCTCAAGGACCTCTCTGAGTGAGCCTTGGCCAAGAATGCGCAGTCGTGCGTCATGCTGCTGTAGCACGCGTGCGAACGCTCGCAGCATGGTGGGGTAGTCTTTCGGGGGTTCGAGGCGTCCACAAGCTACCAGCAAGTTGTCGCGTCTCTTGTGGACTCCATTGCCAAGATTCCGCGCGCTGCATATCGGATTGTAGATGATGCGGACATCGGACTCCCTGACGGAGTATGTTCGTAGAATGCTTTCTCGTACCCCTTTCGATATCGCGACGATCTTATGAGCCTTGCGATAGAGAGCGGATGCCAGCATGCGATTGACTTGGACTCTGACCGAAACGTCGTCGCCGTAGGCCATTTCACTCAGGCTGGACTCACATACTACGGTTCGCCGCTTCCCTGGTGCGAGTGCAGAGGCGAGCAGCGCACAGGTGTTTGCCGAGAAAACCGTGGCGAGCAGTGCATCAGGCTTGTCGCGGCGGAGGTAGTTCGCGAGCGCAGCGACGGCATGAATCGTTTTGCGCTTTCCAAACTCGATAAGCCGTACGCCTGGAGGAACCTGATCGGTAAGTTGGCCACCATTGATGGCGACTACCAAGTCACAGCGCACGCCTCTCGCAGTGAAGTGTTCGACGAGCGTCAGCATTACTTTTTCAGCACCGCCTCCGCCCAAGGACGGAAGGAATACAGCGAGATGCTTCATTGATGTCCCGGCCCTTCCATTTGCAGGACGATGTCACAATAGCCGCCTACGAGAGCCTGTACGGGGTCGCTCTGGTGCTCGTTGCCGCACTCCCTCCAGGATGTATAGCCGAGATCATGAAGCAGCTTGCCGAGCGCGTCGATGGTCCGGTGGTAACGCGACATCGCGGTTTCATTCACCTCTAGGATAAGTGTCGGCTTGAACCTTGATGCCAGTTCCCTTGCGCCGGCGAGCGCATCGAATTCGTAGCCTTCGATATCCATCTTCATGACGACCCTGCTTCCAGGGTCGATGAGATGCAGCAGGCTGTCGATGGATACCACGTCGACCGTGGTAGCGTTTCCAGGGGATTTCTCATCAATCCCGGTAACGTGCGCCTGGCCGAAATTCTCGGACGGCACGATGATCTGCGTGGTCGACGGCCAGCGGCCAACAGCGGATTGAATGACTTCCCAGTTGCCGCGCGGGCGATGTTCCTCGAGGGTCCTTCTAATGCACGCGACGAGGTTTGGCTGGGGTTCCACTACGATAATCCGGGCGTCCCCGGGCAGGGACTGGCAGGCAATTGCCGTCATGGCGCCTTGATTTCCGCCGATGTCAATGAAGGCGTCGGCACCACTACATAGGCTCCTGATTTCCTTGGAAACGCTGGAGCCGTTTCGGATCTCGTTGATCGCATTGAGTGAGCCCGGATCCGTAAGGTCGATCCAGACTCCAAAGCCATTTATTTCAACACGCGTTTGATTCGGAGTCTTCGCTGTTATCTTCAGCATGCCATAAAGCCGGCGTGCAAACAGGATGGTCCGGGTGCCGACGAGTCGGTTGTACGCATTGACGTAGCGACAGAATATTCTGAGTCTCGGTGGAAGCTGGTCGACCAGGAGTGCGTCGTCCGTCCATGAGAGCACTTGCCTTGTGTATATCCAGCGTCCGGGTCCGGTGTACTCCAGGATTCCTTGCAAGAACTTCCTGATGCCCGCCGGTTCCGACTGGTTCTTCCCGTCTCGGTTGCGCATTATCTTGCAGGCTCCGAACACTGTTACGCAGAAGTCGCTACCAGCCACGGCAAACACTGCGCCATATGCGCCATGCTCAGGGACTAAGAATACCAACAGCAGCAGTGAGACAACTACTCCCCCGAGTTCGATTGCGTTGCGCGTGATCTGCATGTCGCGGGTGGTCAGTAACCCGGAAACGTACTGGCGCAAGCTCCCCGTGATGATGGTAAGGCAGAACGCACGCAGCAAAGGCGCCGAGTCGCTGAAGTCGTGGCCAAGAAGAATCGGTGCAAAAGGTGAGAGCAGCCAGAGTGCTGCGGAAGCCAGGGTCGAATAACCGAGTACTACAAGCAGCATCGCTCTGGGAAGTCGACCGTCGTTCATGGGTGAGGCGCGGAACAGGCGTGGCGTCGCGGCCAGAATCAGGGCGTTCACCGGGAGCATTGCCGCAGATGCGATGCGATGGGCAGCGGAGTACGCTCCGGTGATGGTGTCGCCGGCAATGCGAAGTAGCACCGTCTTGTCCAGCTCGCGGCCGGCAGTGAGCGCGGCTCCACTGAAGACATATGGGAGCCCCTCGCGAATGCATTGTCGCGTGCCTATATGTCGCGAGACATCGCCCCGCGGCATTGCACGGTACGTCGTGATGGCGACGGCCGGGACAAGCCAGGTCAAATACAGTTGTGCAAACGCGACGATTTCGTTCCTGCCTAGGATTGCCGCTGTAGCAATGGCACCTAGTCGCGCCATGGGTGCGAGAGTTCCGATGGCGCTGGAAAGGAACAGGCGCTCTTCGGCTTGGTAACGAAAGACCAGCGGCTGCAGGGCTGGCGCAACCAGAATTTCCGCAATCGCGAGCAAGGTCATCGCCTGGAGGGGTACTTGGGTGCCCAGGAAGAATTGTGAAACCGGAAGCGCAACCAGGGTCAGAATCACGCCGCTCAGAAGGTAGGTGCGCTGTGTGGCCGCGAGGCGGTCTCGCAGATTGTCGCCGCGTGCAACCTCCCGCAACAGGACGAGTCCACTGCCCAGGCCAGTGAGCTGTCCGCAAACCATGAACAAGGCCACGGTGCCAGCGAGTGCACCGTAGCCATTCGCACCAAGCACCCTTGCCATTAGCACCAGGCTTGTGGCTTGCAGTGCGATGCGTACTCCGTTCCACGAACTTGCATGCACCGCATTGCGTGCCATGCGGCCAGGCCGCCAACGAATCAATCGGGAAAATGGTTCGTATGGGCGCACGGGTGCATGCAGTGGGGGTGGCAGGAGGAGCCGGTTCGATCAGGCAGGTTATAGCGTGCCTGAAAAGTACGGAGGCGGCCAACGGGAATCGATCTGTTGGTCTTCACTGCCAGCAGCGGTCGCGGAACCGGACATTGTCCGCGCAAGCGACCAGAGTATTACCGCTCCTGGCCAGTCGATCCTCTTGCGATGGAACAAGATGCGCAACGCTGCGGGTCTGAGCCAGATGCGCGTCAGGCGTGTGTGGCGGGCTTTCTGTCCGGACGCCCGGCTTGGCTTAATGACGAAGCGCTTCAACGTCAATGGTCGGAGATGTGGACTATTGTCCAGTGTGTGTACGCGCCGGCCCTTCCAGTTGTTCCGCCCATTCAGTGCGGCCCATGCTTCGCAAATAGGCTCTGATCTCGGCTGAGAGCCCGCTGTTGTCGGGCGAACGGTCCACCGCAAGCTCGAAGTAGTGCAGGGCCTTTTCTGGCTGGTGGGTTTTTTCCATGATGAAATAGCCGAACGAGGCGAACTCTCTGGGGCTTGTTCCGCCGCGCTGCGAGAAGATCTCGATCGTCCTGATGAGGCCATCCTCATCCAAGGCGCGGCCTTGGGCGGCGTTGTTGATGAGGGCCTGCATGATCTGCCGGTTTTGCGGCCCCATTGCGACGTGCTGTAGCCGTTCATGGAGGCGACCCCAGTCGGCCTTGGTCACTGTTCCCTGCAGGGTCTTGTAGATGACCAGGTTGGCAGGGCAGCTGACCGAATAAGGGGCTGCCGCGGCGCCCTGGGTGCACGCATCGATGGCTTGCCCGAGGTAGGGGTTGTCCGGCCTGTGCCCGCCACCCAAAGCCAGATAGCTTCGGCTCAGTGAGATCCAGGCTCGCGCGGAACGCGGTGCGATCTCGGTGCTCTTCGTGGCAAGCGAGATGGGATCGGACCAGACCACGGCGCGGGAGAACCCGGCCACCGAAAGTCCCGCCAGCAACAGGCCGGCGGCAAGTGCCGCCATCTGAGGACGTATTTCCAGACGTCGTGCGCCCCATGCGAGTAAGTCACCGATGGCCAGAATCGCGCCAATCAGCGGGAAGTGGTTGCGGTGCTCGAACGCTAGTTCGAGGTTCAAGACGTTGCTGGTGACGAAATGCCCGGCGAAGAACACAAACACGCCCAGCGCGAACAGGGGGCGGTGCGTGCGCAGCTTCCAGGCGGCGCCCAGCAACACGAGTACGAGCAGGATCGCCGGCAGGGTCGTCCACGGCTGCAGCCATCCCCGAGATGGTTCGACCCAGTCGTAGTAGAACGGCATGGATCGTGGCAGCGGGACCAAGATCTGCCCGATATACATGCATAGCACGCGTCCTTGGGTCAGGAGTCGCTCCCAACTGGAAAACTCCCGGCCGGGGTAGGCATCCCAATGCCAGTAGTGCGGAATCACCACGAACAAGTACGCGAGGGTGCCCAGCATGGTGGCCAGCAGGTAGGCGCGCCGTAGCGCGCGCCCCTGGGGCGGGCTGGCCGCCGCGAAGCGCAGCACCGTCAATTCCAAGGCCAGCGCGTAAGCGGGCAGGAGGATGGCGTCTTCCTTGCAGCCGAGGGCCAGCACCCAGAACAGCAGGGCTAGCAGCCATCCGGTCCCGGTCCTGCGGCCCTCGATCTGCGCAACACGCGCCTTGAGGTAGCCCAACAGTGCCAGCACGAGGAACAGTGTGCTCATGGTCTGCATGCGCTGCACCACATACAGCACAGAAGACACCTGCAGCGGGTGGACGGCCCACATCATTGCCAAGGCCAGTGCGGCCCATTGCACGCGGGCAGGCGCGATCTTCGCGGCCAGTAGCAGCGCCCGGAAAAACCATGCCAGCACGAATGCGGTCAGCACGTGGATGGTGATGTTGGTCGCCTTGAACACGGCAGGGTTCAGCCCGCCGCCGCGCCAGTAGTCCAGTGCGAAAGTGACCGTCGGCAGGACACGCGTGATTCCGCCGGGCTGCGGGCTGAAAACTACGTCGTGAAGCCCTTCGACGTTGAGCACCTGCAGACGGATGCCTTGGTTATTGACGATGTTCGATTCATCGTCGAAGACAAAGCCGCCGCCGAGCCCGGGCAGGAACAGTACACCGGCCAGTAAGGCCATGAGCATGCTCGACAGCAAAAACCGACGGTTCGCTGAGGTCATGAGCATGCCTGCGAATAGTTAAGGCGCTGGATGGTAGCGAGAAATTCCACGGCGGGCAGCCTGTTGGACGATGGCAGGCACAGAAGGTGTTGCCAGCGGGCGAGAGCGCCGCAAAAGATATCAGGAGGCGCATGCGCCCGGGCCAATCCCGACTTGTGCGGATCAAGGGTCGAGCGTGCAGTTACCGGTTCGCATGCTGCAGGTCGTCCGCTTGCTCCCGGGTTGCCGCGGAGTACCAACGATGGGTGTACTCATATTTGTGGCGGTATCGGCGCTGATGCAGGCATGCTCAGGCGGGGAGTTGGGTGTGATGCCATTGTAGAGCGCCGCCAGTTGGAAACCGGCGTAGTTCTTCATCTCCATCTGGCAGGCGCCTTCTGCCGAACGGATGCGATAGTTGTTGTAGGCAGGCAAAGCGATAGCCGCCAGGATGGCAATGATGGCCACAACGATCATCAACTCAATGAGCGTGAAACCGCGCGCTATACGAAACATGTGATGCCCCCGTTGTGCCCCTCACATCAGCCTGAATTCACGCAAGGAACGCGCCAACTGTGCGTTTGTAGGCGGCAGACAGTGGGGAGCGCGCGGTTTGTGTGATCAGCTTCACCAATTGGGGTTAGCTTGACTGGCAGCGGGCTCGAAGCCTGGTGCCAATGCGGATTGGAGACCAGCACGGGCCATGCGGTTGGCTGGCGCGCGCCAGCGGCGGTTGTGCATAAGACAAACCCCGCCGGAGCGGGGTTTGTCGGTTGTTGCGCTTGGGCTTTACTACAGCCCGGTGCTGCGCGCGTCCTTTACGGAGCGAGTTCGCAAGTAGCGCTGTCAGCTTCGCAGGTAGTGGTCCGAACACCCGGGCCCGCCGGCGTGAACACGATGGCGGTGCCGTTCGAGACAGCGGCTGCATCGAGAGTCGGGGCCATGCCCGTGCACGCCTGGTTGTCGTAAACAGGCAGATCAGCGACAGCAAAACCACCATTCACGCCGGAGACGAAGGAGTTCACGTACGCCTTGGCCTCACCCGCGCAAGCATTTTCGGCTGCACGGACGCGGTACTGGTTGTACGCCGGCAGCGCGATGGCGGCCAGGATCGCGATGATCGCAACCACGATCATCAGTTCGATGAGGGTAAAGCCTTGCTGGTTGTTCTTCATGGTGTATCCCCTAGGAGTGATTGAAAACTTCACGTGCCGTGTGGTCTGGTTCCCCGGTCCATCGGCTTGCCGTGCGACACCGCACGTGCAGGAGAGGATACGCACGTTGCGTGCCAATGGGGCCGGGGGGGAATCGGGTGTTCCGATCTGCAATCAGGCTCACGGATTGACGCTGGCGTGATGCAGCAGAAGGTGACGTGGCTGGTCAATTTATTGAGTTGGAATGACAAGAAACGTCACTTTCTGCGCGCCGGCAAAGTCGATTTGTGATGCCGGTCCTGATCCGGTTTTTTGGATTGCGCGAGGGACGCGCGTTTGGATACCACTGCCACGCGGGTCATCCGTGGGCGCATGGGGGCAGGGTCGGTCAATTCCGGCGATGCGTGTTGGTCGTTGGCGCCAGTGGTTGAAGTGGATCGGAGGGGCAGGAAAAAAGCTCGCGGCTGAAGCCGCTCCTACAAGAGCGGGGCGCGCGGTGTGCGCGGGTTCAGTCGATGCCCAGCTTCTTGAGCTTGTACCGCAGCGCCCGGAAGGTGATGCCCAACGCGGCGGCGGCCTTGGTCTTGTTGTAGCGGTTTTCCTGCAGGGCCTGCTGGATGGCGGCGCGTTCGATTTCCTCGATGTACGAGGGCAGGGCGCTGCTGGCGGTTTCGCGGGGGCCGAGGGTGCGCGGGTCGGGCGGGGTGGCCGGGGCGTCGGGGTTGCCGGCGGCCGCGGCGTTGGCGCTGACGAAGGCGGAGGCGACGGCGGCCGGGGTCGCGCCCTGCTGGGCGGGCAGGCGCAGGTCGTCCGCGTGGATGGCGTCGCCGTCGGCCAGGGCCAGGGCGCGTTCGAGGATGTTTTCCAGTTCGCGCACGTTGCCGGGGAAGGGGTAGGTGTCCAGTGCGGCCAGGGCGTCGGCGGAGAGCCTGGGGGTGGCGCGCTGCATCGCGTGCGCGAGGCGCGCGAGGATGGCGTCGGACAGCAGCGGCAGGTCGCCGCTGCGCTCGCGCAGGGGCGGGACGTCGAGTTCGATGACGTTGATGCGGTAATACAGGTCGTGGCGGAAGCGGCCTTCGTTGACCAGCGTGGACAGGTCCTTGTGGGTGGCCGAGAGGATGCGCACGTCCACCGGCACCTCCACCGAGGCGCCGACGGGGCGGATGTTCTTTTCCTGGATGGCGCGCAGCAGCTTGACCTGCATCGACAGCGGCAGTTCGGCCACCTCGTCGAGGAACAGGGTGCCGCCGTCGGCGGCCTGGAACAGGCCGGGCTTGTCGACGTGGGCGCCGGTGAAGCTGCCCTTCTTGTGGCCGAAGAATTCGCTTTCCATCAGTTCGGACGGGATCGCGCCGCAGTTGACCGGCACGAACGGCCCGCCGGCGCGCGCGCCCTGGGCGTGGATGGTGCGGGCGACCAGCTCCTTGCCGGTGCCGGACTCGCCGCTGATGTGCACCGGCGCCTGGCTGCGGGCGACCTTGGCGATGGTCTGGCGCAGGCCCACCATCGGCGCGGAGTTGCCGAGCAGGCGGCTGGCTTCTTCCGGCTGGGCCTGGCGCTTGTTGTTGAGCTCCAGTGCCTGGCGCACCAGGCCGCGCAGGACATTGATGTCCAGTGGCTTGGCGACGAAGTCGAAGGCGCCGGCCTTGAGCGCTTCCACCGCGGCTTCGACGTTGCCGAAGGCGGTGATCATGGCGACCGGGGTATTGGGGAAGCGGGTCGAAATGTCGCTGATCAGCTCCAGCCCGGAGCCGTCGGGCAGGCGCATGTCGGTGAGGCACAGGTCGTAGGAGACGGTGGCCAGCATCTCGCGCGCGGCGGCCAGGGTGGGGGCGGTGTCCGTGCGCAGTCCCATCCGGCCCAGGGTGAGGACCAGCAACTCGCGGATATCGTGTTCGTCATCGACGATCAGGGCGCTGCGTGTCTCGCTCATGCACGAAAACCTGGGCTGGGGGACGGTCCGAGGTGACCAACAAGGGCAATTTTAAGCCTTTTACGCGCATTGCAGGGAACGGAGGCCACGGTTGTGCCGTGCTGCAGTGCGTTTGCGGGGTTTGTTGCGGCAGGGGCCTGCCGCGGTGCAGCGGTACTTCGGAAAGGGGGCGGTGCACCGGATGGAGGCATTGTGGGGAAAGCGGGGTGGGTTGGCGACGGGAGTTTTTCTCGGGTGTGGGAGTGGCGAGGTTTTTTGGGGGGCTGTAGGAGCGGCGGAAGCCGCGATGCGTCTGGCGGGAAGGCGGTCGCGGCTTCCGCCGCTCCTACGCAAGTTTTTGCCTCGGCCCATCCCGGTGACGGCAGGGGAAGCCGGGAGGGGGTGGCCACCGTTCGCGTTGATCCCGCAGGTCCCCGGTTGTCCGTTACCGGTTGTCCGTTGCAGGAGCGGCTTCAGCCGCGAGCGTTTCGGGCATGCCTGGCCAAAGGCA
>NZ_BAAAZU010000003.1:243183-270695 GCF_039537065.1 Luteimonas lutimaris
CAGACGCTGCGTCTGCTGGGGGCGTTTATGCCGCCGGCAGGGCGTCCGGACCCGGCAGGGTCAGGCGGAAGCAGGCGCCGCCGGCGGGGACGGAGACGTATTCGAGGTTGGCGCCGTTGGCGCGGCACAGTTCGCGGGCGATGTAGAGGCCGAGGCCAGTGCCGTGCTCGGAGGTGGTGAAGAACGGGCGGAACAGCTGCGCCAGTACGCCGTCGGGGATGCCGGGGCCGCGGTCGAGGACTTCGATCACGGGGGTGTCGCCGCGCTTTTCCACCCGCAGGATCACCCGCGCCGGCTGGCCGGGCATGCGGCCGTAGCGCAGCGAGTTCTGCAGCAGCACGGTCAGCACCTGCTGCAGGTGGCGCGGGTCGACCAGCACCGGCAGCGACGACACGCCGGCGCTGAGTTTGATCTCGTCCACGTCCGGCGGCACGGTTTCGAGGTATTCGTCGAGGAAGCGGCGGGCGAAGATCACCAGGTCGATGTTTTCCGGCTGCGCGCGCTCGCGCCGGGCCAGGCCGAGGACGCTTTCGACGATGCCGTTGGTGCGCATGCACTGCTGGTGGACGATCTGCAGCAGGCGGCGGTCGCTGTCGTCGAGGTTGTTCGATTCTTCCAGCAGCTGGGTGGCGTAGCTGATCGCCGCCAGCGGGTTGCGGATCTCGTGGGCGAGGCTGGCCGAAAAGCGGCCCATCGCGGCCAGGGTCAGCGATTCGGCGCGGCGCGAGACCATCGAGGTGTCGTCGAGGAACACCAGGGTGGTTTCGCCGTCCACCAGCAGGCGGGCGAAGCGGGGCAGGATCTCGACCTGGTCGGCCGTCTCGCCGAGCAGGATGGGGGCGTCGACGAGGACGCCGTCGTGGCGCCAGGCCTGCAGGCGCGCAGCCAGGTCGGGGGCGATGTCGCGGATGTTGCGCGGCTTGCCGTCGACGCTGAGATCGACGTCGCCCAGCAGCATCAGCGCGGCCTCGTTGGCCAAGCGCACGAAGCCGCTGCCGTCGATCAGCAGCACCCCGGTGCGCATGCGGCGGATGATCAGGCCGTTGATTTCGTTGAGGTTGGCGGCCTCGGCGGCGCGCAGGCCGGCCACGGCGTGCGATTCGCGCATCTGCCGGCCCAACAGGTTGCTGACCGTGGCGATGGCGAAAAAGCTCACCGAGAACATCAGCACTTCGGAGAACGGGCGCCCGGCGTCGCCGCCGCCGATGGTGCTCCACAGGAATTCGCCGACGACCGCGCACCCGGCCGCGGCGGCCACGCTCATCGCCAGCGGCAGCGGCACCAGCAGCGCGGCGGCGCCGACGTTGAACAGCAGCATCATCGCCACGCCCGGCGCGACGCCAGGGATGGCATGGGTGATCAGCGCGGCGACGATGATGTCGACGCCAACCCCGACGCAGGCCTGCCAGGCCAGCGAGGAGCGGTCGCGGCGCGAGGCCAGCAGCAGGGCCAGCGCCATCGGCAGGTACGCGATGGCGACGGTGACGGCCAGGAACCGGTCGCGCGGCTCGCTGAGCAGGCCGCCGAAGGGGCTGAAGACGACGAGCGCCAGCAGCGATGCCTCGAGCGTGCGGTACAGCGCGAACAGGTACAGCTCGCGGCGCAGCGCAACTTCGATGGCGTCGGGGCTGGCGGGCTTGCGCGTCAAGGGCGGTCCTGGCGGCGGCGTGGGGTCGAGTATAGGCGGCGGGCGGGCAGGGACAGGGCGCAAAGCTCCATGGCCTGGTAGGAGCGGCTTCAGCCGCGAGCCTTTGCTGTTGCCCCTCCCCCTGCGAAAGGGCTGGGGAAGGATGCCTTTGGAATCAGCCTGATCCGTGACCACACCCTCCCGACCTCCCCTGCCGTCGCAGGGGGAGGGACAAAAGCTCGCGGCTGAAGCCGCTCCTACCAGGCGTGCAGGCGGGCACGCCGGGCTGCGACCAACGTCGGTTTTGCCCGGGGCGGCCGCATCGGCGAGAATGGCGGGCCCGCCCGCGCTCCCGCGGCTGCCCATCCGGCAGCGGCGGCCGCCCGCGGCCCGGCCCCAGGCCGGCCTGTCTTTCCACGCATGGACCCCACATGAATTTCCACGAATACCAGGCGAAGCAGTTGTTTGCCGATTACGGCATTGCAGTCCCGGCCGGGCGCGTCGCGCGCACGCCGGAAGAGGCGGTCGACGCCGCCAAGGCGATCGGCGGCGACTTCTGGGTCGTCAAGGCGCAGATCCACGCCGGCGGCCGCGGCAAGGCCGGCGGCGTCAAGCTGGCCCGCACCCTCGACGAGGTGCGCGAGTACGCCAAGGGCATGCTCGGCCAGAAGATGGAGACCTACCAGTCGGCCGGCGTCGCATTGCCGATCGACCAGGTGCTGGTCACCCAGGCCACCGATATCGCGCAGGAGCTGTACCTGTCGGTGCTGGTCGACCGCGGCACGCAGTCGGTGACCTTCATCGCCTCCAGCGAGGGTGGCGTGGAGATCGAGAAGACCGCCGAGGAGAATCCCGACGCGATCCAGACCCTCAACGTCAACTTCGTCCAGGGCCTGCAGCCCTACCAGTGCCGTGACATGGGCTTCGCCCTGGGCCTGACCGCCAAGCAGGTCAACCAGCTGACCAGGATCATGCTGGGCCTGTTCAAGCTGTTCAACGAGAAGGACCTGGCGCTGGTGGAGCTCAACCCGCTGGCGGTGCTGAAGTCCGGCGACCTGGCCGTGCTCGACGGCAAGGTCAACTCCGATGACAACGCCACCTTCCGCCACCCCGACCTGGCCGCGATGCGCGACATCCGCCAGGAGGACGAGACGGAAGTGAAGGCCAGCCAGTACGACCTCAACTACGTGACCATGGACGGCAACATCGGCTGCATGGTCAACGGCGCGGGCCTGGCGATGGCGACGATGGACGTGATCAAGCTGGAAGGCGGCGAGCCTGCCAACTTCCTCGACGTCGGCGGCGGCGCCACCAAGGAGCGCGTGACCGAGGCGTTCAAGCTGATCCTCTCGTCCGACGACGTGAAGGCGATCTTCGTCAACATCTTCGGCGGCATCGTGCGCTGCGACATGATCGCCGAGGGCATCATCGCCGCGGTCAAGGAAGTCGACGTCAAGGTGCCGGTGGTCGTGCGCCTGGAAGGCACCAACGTCGAAGAGGGCAAGGCGCTGCTGAAGTCCAGCGGCCTGGCGATCACGCCGGCCGACGACATCAACGACGGCGCGAAGAAGGCGGTCGAGGCGGCGAAGGCCGCCTGATCCCGGGCAACCACATCCTGTAGGAGCGGCTTCAGCCGCGAGCTTTTCCGGCGGTAATCGAAAAGCAAGAGCTCGCGGCTGAAGCCGCTCCTACAAGAACCATCCAAGGATTCACATGAGCGTTTTGGTCAACAAGAGCACCAAGGTCATCGTCCAGGGCTTCACCGGCACCCAGGGCACTTTCCACGCCGAGCAGATGATCGACTACGGCACCAAGGTCGTCGGTGGCGTGACGCCGGGCAAGGGCGGCAGCGAGCATCTCGGCCTGCCGGTGTTCAACACCGTCGCCGATGCGGTCGCCGAGACCGGCGCCAACGCCTCGGTCATCTACGTGCCGCCGCCGTACGCGGCCGACGCGATCCTGGAAGCGGCCGATGCCGGCATCAAGGTCATCGTCGCCATCACCGAGGGCATCCCGGTGCTGGACATGCTGCGGGTCAAGAACACGCTGAAGGGCTACGACGACGTCGTCCTGGTCGGCCCCAACTGCCCGGGCATCATCACCCCCGGCGAGTGCAAGATCGGCATCATGCCCGGCCACATCCACCAGCCGGGCAAGGTCGCGATCGTCTCGCGCTCGGGCACGCTGACGTACGAGGCGGTCAAGCAGACCTCCGACGCGGGCCTGGGCCAGTCGACGGTGATCGGCATCGGCGGCGATCCGATCAACGGCCTGAACTTCATCGACTGCCTGAAGCTGTTCCAGGACGACGCGCAGACCGAGGGCATCATCATGGTCGGCGAGATCGGCGGCAGCGCCGAGGAAGAGGCGGCCGAGTTCATCGCCGAGTACGTGACCAAGCCGGTGGTGGGTTTCATCGCCGGTGCGTCGGCGCCCAAGGGCAAGCGCATGGGCCACGCGGGCGCGATCGCCTCCGGCGGCGCGGGCACGGCCGAGGGCAAGTTCGCGGCGCTGGAGAAGGCGGGCGTGACGACGGTGAAGTCGCCCGGCGACCTGGGCGCGGCGATTGCGAAGCGGCTCAAGGGCTGATCCTCGCGTCGCGACATATTGCTGACGGAAAGGCCGCCTCCGGGCGGCCTTTTTCGTGGAGTCGCGTTGACATGCGCGCTTCTGATGCGCATCATCTCTGCGCATCCAGGAGGATCAGATCATGCGCATCCACGAGGACTACGCCGGGTACGGCAAGCGTGCCACCAACGTCAGTGTCAACCAGGGGCTGCTGGAAGATGCGAAGGCGCTGGACATCAACCTGTCCGCCACGCTGGAAAAGGCGCTGGAAGCCGAAGTGCGTGCGAGGAAGCGCGAACAGTGGCTGGAAGAGAACCGTGAGGCGATCGCCGCCTACAATGCGCGCATCGGGCACGACGGCGTGTTCAGCCCGATGTTTCGAAAGTCCTGATGCGTCAGTTCTGCGTGTACCGCAACCTCAATGCAGCCACGCGCGCGGTGTACCCACTGCTGCTCAACGTCCAGAGTGACCTGATTTCCGAAACAGGAACCCGTGTGGTGGTGCCGATGATGCGTGCGGACAGGGGCATGCCCGCAATACCGCCCCTGGTGCCGACGGTTCCGATCAAGGGCGAGCCCCACGTGCTGGTGACGCCCTTGCTTGCCGGCGCGGAACTCGCCGACCTCGGCGCGCTCGAGGCGGATCTTTCCGAAGATCGCAGCATGATCATGGCGGCCCTCGATTTGCTGATCTCGGGTATCTGAGGTGCATCGGTTGCGCATCGCCCTGGCCCAGTCCGACTTCGCCGTCGGCGCCGTCGCCCGCAACGCCGAGCGCATCGCGGCGATGATCGTCGAGGCGCGCGACCTGCATCGCGCCGACGTGGTGCTGTTCCCGGAGCTGGCGATCAGCGGCTACCCGCCGGAGGATCTGCTGGCGCGGCCGCAGTTCCTGCTCGATTGCGAGGCGGCGCTGCAGCGCATCGCCGAAGGCGTGACCGGCATCGTGGCGATGGTGGGCTGGCCGCAGTCGGCCGGCAGCATCGTCTACAACGCGGTCAGCGTGCTGCGCGACGGCGGCATCGACACCACCTACCGCAAGCGCGAGCTCCCCAACTACGCGGTGTTCGACGAGCGCCGCCATTTCGACGTCGATCCGGACGGCGGCCCGTGCGTGGTCGAGGTCAACGGCGTCGGCGTGGGGGTGATGATCTGCGAGGACCTGTGGTTCCCCGAGCCGCTGGCGCAGACGGTGGCCGCCGGCGCGCGGGTGGTGCTGGTGCCCAATGCGTCGCCGTTCGAACGCGACAAGCACGCCCAGCGCGATGCGCTGCTGGAGGCGCGCACGCGCGAAGTGCGCGAACGCGGCGGTGCGGTGGGGATCGCCTACCTCAACACGGTGGGCGGGCAGGACGGGCTGGTGTTCGATGGCGCCTCGGTGCTGGCCGACGCCGACGGCCACGTGCATCCGGCCGCGCGCGCGTTCGAAGCGCACTGGCTGGTGACGGATTTCGACGCGGGCTCGGGCGCGTTCACCCCGGTGGCCTGGCCGGTGGAGGAGGACGAGGGCCGCGAGGCACTGGCCTGGCGCGCGATCGTGCTCGGCACCCGCGACTACTGCCGCAAGAACGGTTTCGACAAGGTCTGGCTGGGGCTGTCGGGCGGGATTGATTCGTCGGTGGTGCTGGCGCTGGCGGTGGACGCGCTGGGCGCCGAAAACGTCACCGCCGTGCGCATGCCTTCGCGCTACACGGCGGGGCTGTCGAACGACCTGGCGCAGGAACAGTGCGACGCGCTGGGGGTGAAACTGCTGGCGCTGCCGATCGAGAAGCCGTTCCAGGGCTTCCTCGACGCGCTGGGCGAGGTGTTCGAGGGCCGAGAGGTCGACACCACCGAGGAAAACCTGCAGTCGCGCACCCGCGGCGCGCTGCTGATGGCGCTGTCGAACAAGTTCGGCGGGCTGGTGCTGACCACCGGCAACAAGAGCGAGTATGCCGTCGGCTACGCCACGATCTACGGCGACATGTGCGGTGGCTACGCGCCGATCAAGGACCTGTACAAGACCGAGGTGTTCGCGGTGTCGAAGTGGCGCAACGCGATCGCCGGCGCGCCGGTGATCCCGCCGGCGGTGATCGCGCGGCCGCCGTCGGCGGAACTGCGCCCGGACCAGCTCGACCAGGATTCGCTACCGCCCTACGACGTGCTCGACGCGATCCTGCTGCGCCACATCGACCAGGACCAGGCCCGCGACGAGATCGTCAGGGCGGGCTTCGACGCGACCACGGTCGACCGCGTGCTGCGGCTGGTGCGCACCAGCGAGTGGAAGCGCCACCAGTCCGCGCCCGGGCCGAAGGTGTCGCGGCGCGCATTCGGGCGCGAGCGGCGGTATCCGATCAGCAACGGATACGCGGGGTAGGACGCCGGGGGCATCCGCGCCGCTTGATGGCCGCCAACGAAAACGCCGCCCCTGGGGCGGCGTTCCTGCTTTTCTGTGCGATCCGGTGCCCGGCGCTACTCGTCGTCCCTGTTTTCCAGCGGTGACTTCTCGCCGGCAAACGGGTTCAGCTTGCGGATCGTCCACGGATAGTCCGGCCAGTCGCCCTTGAAGTAGGCGTGCTGCGGGTCGTTGGCCTTGAGCACGCGCTCGGCGTCGCTGGCGAGGGTTTCGTTGCCCAGGCGGGTGTAGGCGGTGGCGAGCAGGGCGACGGCGTCGTTCTGGTACTCGCTCTGCGGATAGGTCTCCAGCAGGTACTTGGCGCGCTCGACCACGCTGACGTTGGCGCCACGGCGCAGGTAGTACAGGCCCACGTCGATGTCGTGGCGGGCAAACGTGTTGCGCAGCGCGACCATCCGCTGGCGCGCGTCGGCGGCGTAGCGGCTGTTGGGGTAGCGCGTGGCGACGGTGTTGAAGTCGTTGTAGCCCTGCATCGGCGTGGCCAGGTCGCGGCGGCTGGCGTCGAGTGTCCACACCCGCTGCAGGAACACCGTGTCGCGGTTGGCGTTCACCAGCCCGCGCAGGTAGTACATGTAGGCGATGTTGCGATGGGTGGGGTAGGTGCGGATGAAGCGGTCGATCGAGGAGATCGCCTCCTCGTTGTTGCCGCTCTTATAGTGCGCGTAGGCGGTTTCCATCAGCGCCTGCTCGGTGTACGGCCCGTACGGGTACTGTGCCACCAGCCGACGGTAGACGCGGACGGCGCCGTTCCAGTTGCCGCCGTGCATCATCTTCTGGCCGCGGGTGTAGAGCTCCTCGACCGGTTGGCCTTCCAGGGCGTCCTTGTCCTTGAATGCGCCCTTCAGGCGTGCGCAGCCCGAGGCGGTGAACAGCACCAGCAGCAGCAGGAGCAGGACGTGGCGCAGGGACGGCAGGCGTGGGGTCATGGAGGGCCGGTTGGGCGTAGGGGACACGAAGGGCGGATAATAACAGCCCGTGATCGCCATCGCGGTCCGTGACTGAACCGAAACCTTCCGCATGTCCAGCCACTCCGCGTCTCCTCCCAATCCTCCCGAACAGCGCAGCGCCCAGGTGCCGGAATCGGCCGCCGGCCGCCGTTTCGACGCCGTCCTGGCCGAGCTGTTCCCCGAATTTTCGCGCTCGCGCCTGGCCGAATGGATCAAGTCCGGCGACGCCCTGCTGGACGGCAAGGCCGTGCGCCCGCGCGAGCCCGTCCGCGGCGGCGAGGCGGTGGCGCTGGCGGTCCAGCTGGACACCCAGACCGAGGCCGAGCCGCAGGACATCCCGCTCACCGTCCTGCACGAGGACGCCGATGTCTTCGTGATCGACAAGCCCGCCGGGCTGGTCGTGCACCCGGGCGCGGGCAACCCGGACGGCACCCTGGTCAACGGGCTGCTGTTCCGCGACCCGGCGCTGGCGGCGCTGCCGCGCGCGGGCATCGTGCACCGGCTCGACAAGGACACCTCGGGCGTCATGGTCGTGGCGCGCACGCTGCAGGCGCACGCCGCGCTGGTCGAACAGCTCTCCGCGCGCGCCGTGCACCGCCAGTACCTGGCGATCGTGGTCGGCGCGCTGGTCAGCGGCGGCACCGCGGACACGGCCATCGACCGCCACCCGCGCGACCGCCTGCGCATGGCGGTGCGCGACGACGGGCGCCAGGCGGTCACCCATTACCGCCTGCGCGAGCGCTTCCGCGCGCACACCGCGCTGGAATGCCGGCTGGAAACCGGCCGCACCCACCAGATCCGCGTGCACATGGCGCACCTGAAGCATCCGATCGTCGGCGATCCGCTGTATGGCGGGTCGCTGCGGCTGCCGCGCGGGGCATCGGAGGAGCTGGTCGCGGCGCTGCGCGCGTTCAAGCGCCAGGCGCTGCACGCCGAGACGCTGGAGTTCGTGCACCCGCTCAGCGGCGAGCCGCTGCGCTGCAGCGCAGCGGTGCCGGCGGACATGCTGGAACTGCTGCGGCTGCTGCGGGAGGACACTGCCGCGCATGCGGAGGCGGGGCGCAGATGAGCGCTGCATCCAGCCCTTTTCCGCTTGCGGGAGAGGGAGGCGCGCAGCGCCGGGTGAGGGCCCGCTTTTGATTCCCATTGACGCCTGCGCGCATCCTGACCCATGACATCGACGCGACCTGACGCACCCCCACCCCAACCCCTCTCCCGTGAACGGGAGAAGGGCTTTGACGCGCGGGGCTTCGCGCTGCGCGCGGATTGGGATGCGCCGGCAAACGTCCATGCCTTCACCACGCTGCGCTTCGGCGCCGGCACGTCGCAGGCGCCGTTTGACGCCTTCAACCTCGGCAATGCGCGCGCGGCCGACGGGGACGACCCCGCCACGGTGGCCCGCAACCGCGCCGAACTGGCCGAGCGCGCCGGCCTGCCGTCGCCGCCATGCTGGCTGCGGCAGGTACACGGGACGCGGGTGCTGCGCTTCGACGCCCCGGTCGCGGACGAGCCCGAAGCCGACGCCGCCGTCACCGCGACGCCGGGCGTCGTACTCGCGATCCTCACCGCCGACTGCCTGCCGGTGGTGCTGGCCGCACGCGACGGCAGCGAGGTCGCCGCGGCGCACGCCGGCTGGCGCGGGCTGGCCGCGGGCGTGCTGGAGGAAACGGTGGCGGCAATGCATGCCGCGCCCGGCGACCTCGTGGCGTGGCTGGGCCCGGCCGCCGGCCCGCAGGCCTACGAGATCGGCAGCGAGGTCTTCGACGCCTTCGTCTCGCGCGACGCGCGTACGGAACCGGCGTTCACCGCCACCCGCCCCGGCCACTGGCGCGTCGACCTGTACGCACTCGCACGCCGACGCCTGGCCGATGCCGGCGTCGCCGCGGTCCACGGCGGCGGCCTGTGCACGATTTCCGACGCGAAGCGCTTCTTCTCCCACCGCCGCGACGGCCGCAGCGGCCGCATCGCGACCCTGGCCTGGATTGCGGACAGGGAAGCTCGCGCATGACCTCGTGCTACCGGCTTGCCGTTGCGATCCTGGCGTTGTGCGGTTGCGCACCGGCAATGGCGCAGGAGGCAGGGGATGATGGACCCGAAAGCCGCTTCGTGATGGACATCGATGCCTCGACCCGTGCCGATATCGTGGTCGGCGAGCACAACCTTCGCGTCACCGTGCATCCTGGGGAAGTCGTGCAGGTGCTGGACGAAACGGCGTCCGACGAAGAGGGCAGGTTCCATGTCGGCCGGGATGACTTCAACTTCGACGGCCACGTGGACCTGTCGACGTGGGCCGTTGTCGGGCAGGTGAACCAGAGCGTCGTGGTGTACCTCTACGACCCTGCCGATCGCCGCTTTCACATCCTGCGGACGCCGGACAATGCGCCGGTCAACTGCGAAGGCTTCTGGGACCTCACCCCGCACGCTGAACTCCGGCTGTTGACGAGCTCCTGCCGCGGCGGACCGATGTGGTTCACGGATGTCTACCGCTTCACGCCGCAAGGCGAGTTGTATGTGTACCGGTCGCAGCGCCGGATCATGTCGCCCTTGATCACTGGCATGCTCGAGTTCGGTACCGACGACGTGCCCATCGCGTCGGTGTGGACGACTTATGACGGTGCAGGCAACGCGCTCGATACGTGGGTGGGAACCGATCCTCTTCGACCGGTGCCGCTCATGCTTACGATGGCCGAGCCGCTTGGGATACGCGATATGCCCGGGGGTTTCCTGTTGCCCGTGCAGCTGGCGGCGGGCGAGCAGGTGGAAGTGCTGGATGTCAGCCAGGAAGAGAACTGGATGAAAGTCCGAATTGCGGGGCCTGCGAAACGGCCTGCCATCACCGGGTGGGTTGCCGTGCCCGGGGAGGGCGCGTCTCCATGAGTCGCCGGGCATGGTGCCGGCGTGTGAGGGGCCGTCGCCATGGGCCGCGGGCCGCTATCCTTGAACCGGATCAACCCAATGGGTCGAGTAAGGTCCGTGCCATCTGTGGCGTCGGGCTCCCAATGTAACCGGACCTGCATGACGCCAACCCTGTTCCAGCGCCTGCTCGGCGCGTCCTTCTATTCACTCCCCGACAGCGTGCGCGCGCTGCATGGCATCCGCGGCCGCGCCCGCTACGCCGGGCGCGCCACGATCCTGCGCGGGCGCAATCCGCTGGGGCGACTGTGCGCGATGGTCGCCGGCCTGCCGGGCGCGCGCGAGGACGTGCCGACGACGGTGGATTTCGACGCGCGTCCCGATGGCGAGACCTGGCAGCGCAACTTCGGCGGCCGGCGCATGCGTTCGCGCCTGCGCCGCGACGGTCGCGTGCTGGTCGAACGCCTCGGGCCGCTGCGGTTTCGCTTCGCGCTGCACGCCAACAACGGCTCCATCTGGTGGCGCGTCGTCGGGGTGAAGCTGTTCGGCGTGCTGCCGTTGCCGGCGTCGTGGTTCGACGGCGTGTACTGCCGCGAGGGTGAGCACGAAGGCCGTTACACCTTCGAGGTCGAGGCGGCGCTGCCGCTGTGCGGGCGGCTGATCCGCTACGAGGGTTGGCTTGAACCCGACGCCGGCTGACGCCGCTGACGGCGCCATCGTCGTCTTCGACGGCGTGTGCGTGCTGTGCAGCGGCTGGGTGCGTTTCCTGCTGCGTCGCGACCGCGCGCGGCGGTTCCGCTTCGCCGCGATGCAGGACGACGCCGGACGCCGGCTGCTCGCCGCGCACGGCCTCGACCCGGACGACCCGATGTCGTTCCTGCTGCTCGACGCCTCCGGTGCGCGCACCGACAGCGACGCGATCATCGCCGTGCTCATGCATCTGGGCGGGCCGTGGCGCGCGGCGCGCGCGCTGCGGCTGTTGCCGCGGCGGCTGCGCGACCGCCTCTACCGCGCGCTGGCGCGGAACCGGTATCGCTGGTTCGGCCGCCGCGACGCCTGCTACCTGCCGCCGGACGACGAACGCGACCGCTTCCTCACGGGCGACGCCGTCGTGACGGCCCGGCCGCGACAATAGCCATCAAACGCTTTCCAGGAGTACCCCCATGACCGCCAGGACCCGAGCCGAACTTGCCGCCGTGCAAGGCGTCGCCGCGATCCGCGACGCCGCCACCGCCGGCTTCGTCTTCAACCACACCATGCTGCGGATCAAGGATCCGCGCGCGTCGCTGGATTTCTACACCCGCGTGCTCGGCTTCTCGCTGGCGCGCAAGGTCGACTTCGAGCAGGCGAAGTTCTCGCTGTACTTCCTGGTGCTGGCCGAGCTCGACGACCTGCCCGACGGCGATGAAGAACGCCGCCAGTGGCTGGCGCGCCAGCGCGGCGTGCTCGAACTGACCCACAACCACGGCACCGAATCGCAGCCCGGCCCCGTCTACCACGACGGCAACAGCGAACCGCGCGGCTTCGGCCACATCTGCGTCAGCGTGCCCGACGTGCGCGCCGCCTGCGCGCGGATGGAGGCGATGGGCGTGCCGTTCCAGAAGAAGCTCAGCGACGGCAGCATGCGCGAGATCGCCTTCATCAAGGACCCGGACGGCTACTGGATCGAGCTGATCCAGCCGCTGCCGCTGGACTGAACCAAAAGGTCAGGAGGACTGCAAATGCGGAAGGGAACTCCGGTCGTGAACCGCCGCTTCTCGTGCGCGGCGCTCGTGCTGGCCGGCTGCCTCGTGGTACCGGTGGCGCGCGCGGCCTCGTTCGACTGCGACGCCGCGCGCACGGACGTCGAACGCGCGATCTGCGCCGACGACCAGCTTGGCCGGGAGGACGAGCTGCTCGCGGAGGCCTATGGCGCCGTGCGCAAGGAGATGCCGATCGCGGACCGCGCCGGGCTGCTGCGCGAACAGCGCGCCTGGCTGCGGCGGCGTGACGCCTGCGTTGCTGGTGATGGCGATGAGACGACAGGCTGCCTGCGCGATGCCATGCAGGCACGCAGGCGCGAGCTGGGTGCCCGGCTCGCGCGCGTCCGCGCTGCTTTCGACAAGGTGATTGCCTCCATTCCTGCCGCTCCGGGGACGGCGGCGCAGGAGCTGTCCGGATACGACTCGGGTCTCGCGCAGGCATGGCTGCTCTACCTGGCCCGCCATGCGCTGCAGGAAGGCCAGCTGCTGCCGCAGGCACCATCGCTGCGCAAACAGGCGCGGGAGGCACTGCGCAAGATGGATGAAGTCGCGGCCTCGGTGCTCGACGATGTCTACGCCGCAGGCGGCGACGACGCGGAAGCAGAGGGCGACATGACGCTGCTGCGCATGTGGATCGAGCGGTCGTACAACGGCGACCGCGCCTATGTGCACTGTTTCGTGTTCCATCGCCAGCCGGCGCTGGCGTTCGGGACCATGGGTGCGTTGTACGGATCCACGCGCGACATTGACGCGCCGGTGTGCGATCCGGAAGGCGACCTGTTCGATAGCGCGCAATGGATCCGGCTGCGCGAAGCATTCGAGCCCGTCGTCGCGGTCACCCATGACATGGATTCAGGGACCATCCGGTTCGCGGATTTCGCCCAGTGGCGGCTGCGGGCCCTGCAGCTCACGGTCGTGCCGCTGGACTTCCTCGATCCTCTGCCGGGTGGCGGCGAACTCGGGTCACCCGAGCAGGCCATCGCCGACTGGAAGAATGATGACGCGTGGCCACCCGACGCGCGCGCCGAGGCAATCGCGGCGCTGGCGTCGGTACGGCGCACCACCATCGACTGGTTGCGGACGCAGCGCGGACTGGATGTCGGCCAGGCCGCGCAGGTGGCCGAAGCGTACCTGCGGGGTTGGGTGCACGGGCAGCTGAGCTATGCGGGGGAGAGCCTCTAGGACGGGGTCACCGGGTGGCTCGCGAACTGGCGCGAACCCATCTCACGGAATCTTGAAACGGCGGCGCGCACCCTTACTTCTGGAGCATCGCCGGCGACGCCGGCCTCCCGGTTCTGAGGACACCCGCCCATGCGCATGGACAAACTCACCTCGCGTTTCCAGCAGGCGCTGGCCGACGCGCAGTCGCTGGCCGTGGGCCGCGACAACAACCTGATCGAACCCACCCACCTGCTGCTGGCGCTGCTGGACCAGTCCGGTGGCGGCACGCGGCCGCTGCTCACCCAGGCCGGCGTCAACGTGCCGGTGCTGCGCGAGCGCCTGGTCGAGGCGCTGGACAAGCTGCCGAAGGTGTCCGGACAGGACGGCCAGATCTCGGTCGGCAACGACCTGTCGCGCCTGCTCAACGTCACCGACAAGCTGGCGCAGCAGCGCGGCGATGCGTTCATCGCGTCCGAGCTGTTCGTGCTCGCCGCGCTCGACGACAAGGGCGAGGCCGGTCGTGCGCTCAAGGCCGCCGGTGCCGACAAGGCGCGGCTCGAGACGGCGATCGACAACATGCGCGGCGGCGAGAAGGTGCAGGACGAGAACGCCGAGGACGCGCGCCAGGCGCTGGAGAAGTACACCATCGATCTCACCGCGCGCAGCGAGAAGGGCAAGCTCGACCCGGTGATCGGCCGCGACGAGGAGATCCGCCGCACCATCCAGGTGCTGCAGCGCCGGACCAAGAACAACCCGGTGCTGATCGGCGAGCCCGGCGTGGGCAAGACCGCGATCGTCGAGGGCCTGGCGCAGCGCATCGTCAACAACGAGGTGCCCGAGGGCCTGCGCGGCAAGCGCGTGCTGTCGCTGGACATGGGCGCGCTGATCGCCGGCGCCAAGTTCCGCGGCGAGTTCGAGGAGCGACTGAAGGCGGTGCTCAACGACCTGGCCAAGAACGAGGGCCAGATCATCCTGTTCATCGACGAACTGCACACCATGGTCGGCGCGGGCAAGGCCGAGGGCGCGATGGACGCGGGCAACATGCTCAAGCCGGCGCTCGCGCGCGGCGAGCTGCACTGCATCGGCGCCACCACGCTGGACGAATACCGCAAGTACGTCGAGAAGGACGCCGCGCTGGAGCGCCGCTTCCAGAAGGTGTTTGTCGGCGAGCCGAGCGTGGAGGACACGATCGCGATCCTGCGCGGGCTGAAGGAAAAGTACGCCGTGCATCACGGCGTCGAGATCACCGACCCGGCGATCGTCGCCGCGGCCACGCTCTCGCACCGCTACATCGCCGATCGCCAGTTGCCCGACAAGGCCATCGACCTGATGGACGAGGCCGCCTCGCGCATCCGCATGGAGATCGACTCGAAACCTGAAGAACTCGACCGCAAGGAGCGGCGCCTGATCCAGCTCAAGATCCAGCGCGAGGCGCTGAAGAAGGAGAAGGACGCGGCGTCGAAGCAGCGCCTGGCCGACCTGGAATCCGAGATCGAAGTGCTCGAGCGCGAGTACAACGACCTGGAGGAAGTGTGGAAGGCCGAGAAGGCCACGCTGCAGGGCGCCACGAAGGTGAAGGAGCAGATCGAGGCCGCCAAGCTGGAGCTGGAGTCCGCGCAGCGCCGCCAGGACTACGCGCGCATGAGCGAGATCCAGTACGGCAAGTTGCCGGAACTGGAAAAGCAGCTCAAGGCCGCGCAGGAAGCCGAGACGAAGGGCTTCACCCTGCTGCAGGACAAGGTCACCGCCGAGGAGATCGCGGAAGTCGTCTCGCGCTGGACCGGCATCCCGGTCAGCAAGATGCTCGAGGGCGAGCGCGAGAAGCTGCTGAAGATGGAGGACGTGCTGCACACGCGCGTGGTTGGCCAGGAAGAGGCGATCAAGGTCGTGTCCGATGCCGTGCGCCGCTCGCGCGCGGGGCTGAGCGATCCCAACCGGCCGAGCGGTTCGTTCCTGTTCCTCGGCCCGACCGGCGTCGGCAAGACCGAGCTGTGCAAGGCGCTGGCCGAATTCCTGTTCGACAGCAGCGATGCGATGGTGCGCATCGACATGAGCGAGTTCATGGAGAAGCACTCGGTCGCGCGCCTGATCGGCGCCCCCCCCGGCTACGTCGGCTACGAGGAGGGCGGCTACCTCACCGAAGCCGTGCGCCGGCGCCCGTACAGCGTGATCCTGCTCGACGAGGTCGAGAAGGCGCATCCGGACGTGTTCAACATCCTGCTGCAGGTGCTCGACGACGGCCGCCTGACCGACGGCCAGGGGCGCACGGTCGACTTCCGCAACGCGGTGATCGTGATGACCTCCAACCTCGGCTCGCACCAGATCCAGGAGCTCGACGGCGACGGCTCGCCCGAGGCCTACACGCAGATGAAGGCCGCGGTGATGGGCGTGGTGCAGGCGCACTTCCGGCCGGAGTTCATCAACCGGCTCGACGACATCGTCGTGTTCCATCCGCTGGACAAGGCGCAGATCAAGTCCATCGCGCGCATCCAGATGCGCGGGCTGGAGGCGCGGCTGGCAGAGCGCGGCATCCGCATCGAGGTGTCCGACAGGGCGTTCGACCTGCTGGGCAACGTCGGCTTCGACCCGGTCTACGGCGCGCGGCCGCTCAAGCGCGCGATCCAGCAGCAGCTGGAAAACCCGCTGGCGTCGAAGATCCTGGCCGGCGAGTTCGGCAACGGCGACACCGTGAAGGTGGATGCCGAGGGCGGGCAGCTGGTATTCGCCAAGGGCTGACCTCCGATCGTGAACCCCCGTGGGGAGAGTCACTGAAGGTGACCCGACCTGTGGGAACTCGGTCTGTGGGAGCGGCCATGGCCGCGATTGCCCTTGATCTTCCAGCAAGGGCATCGCGGCCATGGCCGCTCCCACAAGAGGTGGCCGTGACGACGCGGCAAAGTCCTACCCGGAGTGACGCCATTTCCTGATGGAAACTGCGTACTCGCCGGCCAACCATCTCCGCATGGAACGCCCCCGCTCCCATGCCCTGCGTCGCGGCCGCTGGTCGGAAACCGGCCGCATCTACCTGGTGACCTTTGTCGCCGCGCAGCGCGAGGCGCTTTTCACGGAATGGAAAACGGCAGCACCCGTTGCGCGCGGCCTGTCCGCGCCCGATGCGTGGCTGGACTCCAACTTGCTGTGCTGGGTCCTGATGCCCGATCACTGGCATGGCCTGGTGGAACTCGGGGCTGGAGAATCCCTGTCGCGTAATGTCGGACGTGCGAAAGCCGCCGCCTGTCGAGCTTGGACACGGGAATCCGATCGTGCGACTTCACCTTGGCAACCAGGTTTCCACGATCGCGCCCTGCGTTCCGAAGACCAGGCAGTTGACGCCGCACGCTACATCGTCGCCAATCCAATCCGGGCAAAACTGGTGCGACGACTGGTCGATTACCCTTACTGGGATGCGGTGTGGCTGTAAGCGGGAAGCGGCCCCGTGGAGAAGGCCGGCTTTGCAGTAATGGCCTTCTGGGAGTTGATTTTGTGGGAGCGGCCATGGCCGCGATTGCCTTTGATCTTCCAGCAAAAGCAATCGCGGCCATGGCCGCTCCCACAGGGAACAGAGGTGGACGGGCTGCGCTGGTGCCGGACTCAGGCGGTCGTGCGCGCCGGCCGGTAGGGGGGCGTGGCCATGACCATTTCAGCCAGCGAATAGGCCAGTTCGCGCTCGGCCAGGACCGCGCCGTCGGCGCCGTGTTCGAGCAGGTGTTTGACCTCGGTGTCGCTGTGCGCGCGGGCGAGGACGGTGATCCCGGGGTTGAGCGCCTTGAGCCGGGCGATCGCTTCGCCGGCCTCCAGGGCGTGCGGGATCGCGAACACCGCCATCTTCGCCCGCTCCGGCGCGGCTTCCTGCATCACGCGCTCGGCGGCGATGTTGCCGCGCACCGACGGGAACCCGTCCGCGCGGGCGCGCGCCACGCTGTCTGCGTCGCCTTCCACCACCACGACCGGCACGCCGCGTGCGCGCAGCAGGCCGGCGAGCTGGCCACCGACGCGACCGAAGCCGACGACGATGGCGTGGTCGGTCACGTCGTCGGGCACGTGGTGCGCGGCGGCGTCGTCGGCCAGCACCTTGTCGGCGTCGCGCGCCTGCTGGGCCTGCTCGTGCGCATCCTCGCGCGCCAGCCAGCGGTCGACCACGCGGAACACCACCGGGTTGAGCATGATCGAGATCAGCGCGCCGGCCAGCACCAGGTCCTGCGCCTGCTTGGGCATGATGTCCAGGGTCACGCCCAGGCCGGCGATGATGAAGGCGAATTCGCCGATCTGCGCCAGGCTCGCGGAGATTGTCAGCGCCGTGCGGTTGGGATGCCCGAACGCGCGCACGATCAGGTACGCCGCCGCCGACTTGCCGAACAGGATGATGAAGGCCGTGGCCAGGATCAGCAGCGGCTGCTCGAGCAGGCTGTGCGGGTCGAACAGCATGCCCACCGAGACGAAGAACAGCACCGCGAACGCGTCGCGCATCGGCAGCGAGTCCTGCGCCGCCTTGTGGCTGAGTTCGGACTCGTTGAGCAGCATGCCGGCGAAGAACGCGCCGAGCGCGAACGACACCCCGAACAGCTCCGCGGAGCCGACCGCGATGCCGAGCGCGATCGACAGCACCGCCAGCGTGAACAGCTCGCGCGAACCGGTGCCGGCGGTGTTCTCGAGCAGCCACGGGATCACCCGCCGCCCCACCACCAGCATCACCCCGACGAACAATCCCACCTGCACCAGCGTGGTGAGGATCTTGACCACGATGTCGCCGAAGGTGATCGCTTCCTCCCCCTTGGCGCCGAGCACGCTTGCGATCACCGGCATCAGCACCAGCGCCAGCACGCAGGCCAGGTCCTCGACGATCAGCCAGCCCACCGCGATGCGCCCGCGCTGGGTTTCCAGCAGGCGCCGCTCTTCCATCGCGCGCAGCAGGACCACGGTGGACGCGGTGGCCAGCGAGAACCCGAAGATGACGCCGTGCAGGGTCGGCCAGCCCAGCAGCGCCGACAGGCCCCAGCCGAGCAGGGTGGCGACGGCGATCTGCACGATCGCGCCGGGGATGGCGATCGCCTTGACCGCCATCAGGTCCTTGAGCGAGAAGTGCAGGCCGACGCCGAACATCAGCAGGATCACGCCGATTTCAGCCAGCTGCGGTGCCAGCGACTGGTCGCCGACGAAGCCGGGCGTGAACGGGCCGGCGACGATGCCGGCGATCAGGTAGCCCACCAGCGGCGACAGCCGCAGCCGCCGCGCAGCCATGCCCAGCACGAAGGCCAGCACGAAGCCCACGCACAGGATGGCGATCAGCGACGTGTGGTGGGGCATCGACCGGCCTGCGGGGGAGGGAAAACGATAGTGAAGGGCTGGCACGATCGATGCAACGCGCGCAGCCCGGACCTGACGTGGGCGCGGCTCGCGTCGCGGGCCTTGCGGGTGCGGCGGATGTCGAAGGGGACCGCACTTCCGCCGTGATTTAATGGCCGGGGATCGCAACGGGGAAAGTGCATGAGGGCAGAGAGCTGCGCGCCGCTGCGGCGCCTGGTGTTGGGCATGTTGCTGGCCGTTCCGGCAGGCGCCGCGCTGGCCGCGGTGCCGCTGCGGGTGGACCTGGACGCGGCGGCAACGCAGCCGGTGTCGGGGCGGCTGCTGGTGTTCGTGATCCCGGCCGCCGAGGCGGAGGAACAGGCCGGTGACGGCAAGGTCGAGGAAGTGGATGCCAGCCCGTTCCGGCCCACACTGGTCAGCGTCGCGGCGCGGGAGGTGTCGCGCCTCGCGCCGGGCGATGCGATCGCCGTCGATGCCGATGCCGTTGCGTTTCCGGCCGGCTTCTCGTCGCTGCCGGCGGGCGACTACTACCTGCAGGCAGTGCTGGATGCCAACCACGACTACAACTACGGCGGCCGCGGCGCCGGCGACGTGGTCAGCAGGGCGGTTAAGGCGCGGCTGCCGGCGAAGCAGGCGATCGCGCTGACGCTGTCCGACGTGCTGCCCGAACGCGAGGCCTGGCAGTTCCCGCCGCGGATGATGGACGAGGCCACGACGAAGCATCTCGACGAGGCGCGCCGGCGTGCGCAGCCACTGGATTTCGTCAGCCCGGCGCTGAGCGCGTTCCGGGGGCAGCCGGTGCACATGCGCGGCTGGGTGCTGCTGCCGCCGGACTACGATTCCGGCAAGGACACCTACCCGGTGGTGTACTTCACCCATGGTTTCGGCGGCAACCTGCACTACCTCGCCGCCAACGCCGCGACCATGTACGGCCGGATGGCGGAGGGCCTGGTTCCGCCGATGATCGGCGTGTTCCTCGATGAATCCGGGCCCACGGGGACCCACGAGTTCGCCGATTCGGTCAACAACGGGCCCTGGGGCGAGGCGCTGACCACGGAGCTGATCCCGTGGCTTGAAGCCCGGTACCGCATGGATGCGAAGCCGTCGGGGCGCCTGCTCACCGGGCATTCGTCGGGCGGCTGGGCGACGCTGTGGCTGCAGGTGCGCTATCCGAAGCTGTTCGGGGGGACCTGGTCGACCGCGCCGGACCCGAGCGATTTCCACGACTTCACCGGCGTCGACCTGTACGCGGACGGCGCCAACGTCTACCGCAGGCCCGACGGAACGCCGTATCCGCTGGTGCGCAGCAAGGGCGAGGTGATCGCCACCTTCGAGCAGTTCGCGAGGCTGGAGCGCGTGCTCGGCGAATACGGCGGGCAGATGGCCTCGTTCGACTGGGTGTTTTCGCCGCGCGGCGCGGACGGGCGGCCACAGCCGATGTTCGACCGCGACACCGGTGCAGTCGATCCGCAGGTTGCCGCGTACTGGCGCGAGCACTACGACATCTCGCACAGGCTGAAGACGCAATGGTCGGCGCTGCGGCCCGACCTCGACGGCAAGATCCGCGTGATCATCGGCGACGCCGATACCTTCTACCTCGACGGCGCCGCGCGCAGGCTGAAGGACACGCTCGATGCCATCGGCGCGAAGGCCGAAGTGCGCTTCGTGCCCGGCCGCACCCACTCGGACCTGTACGCCGAGGGCGACGATCGCCAGGCGCTGGCGAAGACGATCGCCTGGGAAATGTGGGCGGTGGCACGGCCGGACTCCCCGCTGAAGCCGCCGGCGCCCGCGCAGGAAGCTGCGGTGGAAGCCGACGCCGCGCACTGATGCCACCTTCTTTCCCGTGGCCGGGAGAGGTGCTTGCCGTCCTGCAGTCCGGATGCATGGACAAGGCCCCGCCGGAGCGGGGCCTTGCCTGGATCACGATGCGGCCGGGGTCACCACTTGTAGGCGATTCGCCCGTACACGTACGCCCCGTTGAAGCCGGTCGGCGACTGGCTGCTGTACGGGAACTGGTTGTGGTTGGCGTTGGCCGGGATGGTGCGGTCCGGGTACTCGTCCAGCAGGTTGTCCGCGCCCAGGGTCAGCGTCCACTGGTCGCTGGGCTTGAAGCTGGCCGAGGCGTCGACCGTCCACGTGTCTCCATAGACCTGGTCGAGGGCGGGGTCGCCGCTCTCGCTCACGCGGGTAGTGAACTCGCCGTAGCGGGTGGCGCCGAGGTTGAACGCCCAGCGCGCGAGGTTCCAGTTGGCGCCCAGCGTGATCTTGTCGCGCGGGAAGCCTTCCTCGATCCGGCCCTGCTCGTCGCGGCCCACGCGCCAGAACGTGGCGCCCAGTTCGTTGAGCACGTCCGGGTTGGGTGCGATGCGCGTGATCTCGGTCTTGTTGTAGTTGTAGCCGGCGGTGAAGGTGAGCGTGCCGCTGTCGAGCGCGACGTCGTAGCTGCCGACCACGTCGATGCCGCGGGTGCGGGTGTCGATCGCGTTGTTGAAGTAGCGCAGCGCGGTGACGCCGTTGATGCCCAGGTCCTCGAGCAACTGCTGCGCGGCCGGGTTTTCGCCCACCAGCAGGTTGGACGACAGCACGATGCGGTCGTCGATCTCAATCTGGTAGGCGTCGATGGTCACGTACAGCCGGTCCACCGGCTGCAGCACCAGGCCCAGGCTGTAGGACAGCGAGGTCTCGGCCTGCAGGGGCTCGGCGCCCAGCGCGCGCGCGGCGGGGCTGGTGGCGGGGAAGGTGCCCGAATCGAAGAAGCGGTCGAGCGCGCCGTTGTAGTTCGAGGTCACCACCTGGTAGTGCTGCTGCGACAGCGACGGCGCGCGGAAGCCGCTGGCCACGGTGCCGCGCAGCGCCACCGCGTCGCTGAAGGCGTAGCGCGCGGAGAGCTTGCCTGAGGTTTCGCTGCCGAAGTCACTGTAGTCCTCGTAACGGCCTGCGATGCCGGCGGAGAACCTGTCGGTGAAGTCGGCCTCCAGCCCTGCATACACGGCATAGCTGTCGCGGTCGAAATGGCCGGAGTTGGTGGGCGTGAAGCCCTGGAAGCCCTGCGCGCCGCCGTTCTCGTACGAGGCCGGCTCGCCCGGCGACTGGTTCCACTTCTCGCGCCGGTATTCGGCGCCGAACGACAGCGTCGCCGGATAGGCCAGGCCCCAGTCCAGGGTCTTGGTCACGTCGGCGTTGAGCACGTTCTGGGTGTACTCGAGCGCGCCGTCGTAGAAGCTCGACGGGCTGGCGGTGCCGAGGCTGTAGTTGATCGTGTTCGCGGTCTTGAAGCCGATGTGGTTGTAGCCGTAGTTGTAGCTGACGTCCCAGTTCCAGCCGGCGTCGTTGCCGCCCTTGAGGCCGGCGACCAGCGAGCGGTCCTGCGACAGCATCGCGATCTCCGGCACGTAGCCGTCCGGGTAGACCTGCGCCAGCAGCGCGCCCTGGCCGCTGTGGTTGGGCGAGCGATAGAAGGCGAAGGAGGTGATGTCGCGGTTGCTGGCCGCGGCCGTGGCGTAGGCGCTGACGCTGTCGCTGAAATCGAAGCCGGCGTTGGCCGAGACAGCGGCTGCGTCCACCTTCGGGTCGCCATAGATGTATGCCACTTCGCCCAGGCCGGGGTTGTTGCCCTGGTCGGGCAGGGTGCCGGGGGTGAACGGCTGGAACGGACCGGCGCGATTGGTCTCGTCCTGCTGGGTGAGCTGTCCTGCGAAATGGACGAAGCCGCGGTCATCGCCGAAGCGCAGGCCGGTGTCGCCGGAGAGCTGGAACTGGGCGCCGTCGCCGGCCGAGAACTGGCCGAAGTCGGCCGCCAGGCTGCCGCCGGTTTCGCTGCCCTTGAGCACGATGTTGACCACGCCGGCGATGGCGTCGGAGCCGTACTGCGCGGACGCGCCGTCGCGCAGGACTTCGACGCGCGAGATGGCGGAGACCGGGATCGCGTTGAGGTCAACCGCCGAGGAGCCGCGACCGATGCTGCCGTTGACGTTGAGCAGCGCCGAGACGTGGCGGCGCTTGCCGTTGACCAGCACCAGCACCTGGTCGGGCGACAGGCCGCGCAGCTGCGCCGGGCGGATCGCGCTGGTGCCGTCGGTGACGGCCGGGCGCGGGAAGTTCAGCGAAGGCAGCGCGCGCGCCAGCGCGGTGGCCAGCTCGGTGGTGCCGGTGGCCTGCAGCGCCTCGGGGGTGAGGATGTCGATCGGCGACTGCGACTCGGCCACGGTGCGGTCGCTGACGCGGGTGCCGGTGACGATGACGGTGTCGAGGGTGTTCGCGTCGCTCCTGGCGGGGGTGGACTCCGCTTCTTGGGCAAGGACGGGGCCGGCGGCGAGCGAGGCCAGCAGTGCGATCGCGAGCGGCGACAGGGACGGGTGGGGGCGCATGGCGGCATCCTTGGATCGAGGGGGAGACTGCGGTTTAACACGCACGTAACGTCGCTGCAATCTCAACATCCGCATGAAGCGATAATTCCATTTCCGGAACGCTGGCAGGCAGTTGCAGGAGCCGCTTCAGCGGCGAGCTTTTTGCTCTCTCTCCTGCAAAGGCAGGAGGTAGGGAGGCGCGCTTGCGAGTCGGCGGCTCGCGCGCTGCCGAACGCCTCGCCTGTGCTGGCCGGCCGGACGGGTTGGAGAGGACTGCCTCAACGCGTGCGTGGAGATCCCCTCCCAACCTTCCCTGCCGTCGCAGGGGGAGGGCAACTGCAAAAGCTCGCGGCTGAAGCCGCTCCTACCAAGGCCGGATCGGTCGCGCATGTGCGGCGCCTTGTAGAATGCGCGCCCCATGATCGCCTTCAAGAATTTCGCCCTGCGGCGCGGCGAGCGCCTGCTGCTGTCCGATGTCGACCTCGCCCTGCACGCCGGCTGGCGGGTGGGCGTGGTCGGACGCAACGGGACCGGCAAGTCGAGCCTGTTCGCCGCCATCCGCGGCGAGGTCGAGGCCGACCGCGGCGACATCGACGTGCCCAACCGCGTACGCATCGCCAGCATCGCGCAGGAGATGCCGTCGCTGCCGGATGCGGCGATCGACTTCGTGATCGGCGGCGACGCCGCGCTGGCCGGCGCGCTCAGGGCCGAGGCCGACGCGCTCGCCGCCGAGGACTGGGAGGCGGTGGCGCAGGCGCACCACCGGCTGGAAGAGGTCAACGGCTACGACGGCGCCGCGCGCGCGGGCAAGCTGCTGCACGGGCTGGGCTTCTCGGCCGAACAGCAGCAGCACGCGGTGGCGACGTTCTCCGGCGGCTGGCGCGTGCGCCTGAACCTGGCGCGCGCGCTGATGACCCCCAGCGACCTGCTGCTGCTCGACGAGCCCACCAACCACCTCGACCTCGACGCGGTGCTGTGGCTGGAGCAGTGGCTGCTCCGGTATCCGGGCACCCTGTTGCTGATCAGCCACGACCGCGAGTTCCTCGACAACGTCAGCACCCACACCCTGCACCTGCAGGGCGGCGGCGCGAAGCTGTACGTGGGCGACTACACCGCGTTCGAGCGCCAGCGCGCCGAGCAGCTGCGCCAGCAGCAGATCGCGCACGACAAGGAACAGGTCGAGCGCGCCCACCTGCAGAGCTTCATCGACCGCTTCAAGGCCAAGGCCAGCAAGGCCAAACAGGCGCAGAGCCGAATGAAGCGGCTGGCCAAGCTGGCCGGCACCGAGGCGGTGCGCGCCGAGCGCGAGATGCGGATCGAATTCCCGGCGCCGGCGCGGTTGCCGCATGCGCTGCTGCGGTTGAACCACGCCGATTGCGGGTATGCCGCTTTGGAACCCTTCCCTTCAAGAGGAGCGCAGTCCGCGCAAGAACCCTCCCCTTCAAGGGGAGGGCAGGGTGGGGATGGGGTTCCCCGCGGTGAAGAACATCGCGTGCAACCAGGCGAAACCCATCCCCTCCCGAACCCGTCCGGCCCGGCGCAGCGCGCCGTGCGTTCGGCCGGCCTGCGCGGCGATGCCGCGCAAGCAGGCCGACCTCACCCCCTTGAAGGGGAGGGAGCCAAGAAGATGGAGGGGGTCACCATCCTCCACGACGTCGGCTTCGGCCTCGAAGCCGGCGACCGCATCGGCCTGCTCGGCGCCAACGGCGCCGGCAAGTCGACGCTGGTCAAGACGCTGGTCGGCGAACTCGAACCGCTGTCGGGCGAGCGTTACGCGCATCCGGACCTGCGCATCGGCTACTTCGCCCAGCACACGGTCGAAGCCCTGCGTGCCGGCACCTCGCCGATCGACCACCTGCGCGAGCTGTCGCCGGACGCGCCCACGCAGGCCTTCCGCGACTTCCTCGGCAAGTGGAACTTCCCCGGCGACCGCGCGTTCGAGAGCATCGACGCCTTTTCCGGCGGCGAGCGCGCGCGGCTGGCGCTGGCGCTGATCGCGTGGAAGCAGCCCAACGTGCTGCTGCTCGACGAGCCCACCAACCACCTCGACCTGGACATGCGCGAGGCGCTGGCCGAGGCGCTCAGCGACTTCGACGGCGCGATCGTGCTGGTCTCGCACGACCGGCATCTGATCGGCCTGGTCAGCGACACCTTCTGGCGCGTGCACGACGGCGTGGTCGAACCCTTCGACGGCGACCTGGACGAGTACGCCGCGTGGCTGCGGGCGCGCCCGGCCGATGCGCGCGGCAGTGGCTCGCGGCCGTCCGGGCAGGCGGCGCCTGCCCCCGAACCGGCACCCGCGAAGGGTCCGAAGCCGCCCAGGGTCAACCCGCACAAGCTGGCCCAGGCCGAATCGCGGGTCGAGGCGCTGGCCGCGGAGCTTGCTGAGGTCGAGTCCAGCCTCGCCGATCCCGATGCCTACGCCGACGGCGGCAAGCGCGTCGCCGGACTCGGTGTGCGCCAGGCCGAGCTGCGCGCGCGGATCGACGCCGCCGAAGCCGAACTGCTGGCGCTCTACGACGCGAGCTGACATTGGCCGTGCCCCTTCTCGGCATCCACACGCCGCGCGGTGATAATCGCGTGCCCGCCGACAGCGGCGGCAGGACCGGACGGTGCCGGCACACGGGACGCGCATGAACCAAGAGTTGATCTACCTGCTGTTGATCTTCGGCCTGCTGGTGATCCCGCGGGCCCTGCAGCGCTTCAAGATTCCCGCGCCGATCACCTGCCTGGTGTTCGGCATCGGCGCGATGCTGGCCTGGGGCGCGAAGACCCACGACCCGGTCGTGGCACTGCTGTCCACGCTCGGTATCTCCTCGCTGTTCCTGTTCGCCGGCCTCGAGGTCGACCTGCGTGCGCTGCGGCGCGGGCTGTGGCCGCTGCTGACCCACCTGGCCATCCGGATGGCCACCCTGACCGGTGCGGCCTGGCTGGCCTGGCACTACCTGGACCTGGGCTGGCAGGCCGCCGGCCTGCTGGCGCTGGCGCTGCTCACGCCATCGACCGGCTTCATCCTCGACACGCTCGAACGCCTGGGCCTGGACGAGGAGGAGCGCTTCTGGGTGACCAGCAAGGCGATCGCTGGCGAACTGCTGGCGCTGGCGGCGCTGTTCGTGGTGCTGCAGGCGGGCGACCCCGTACAGCTGGGCGTGTCGTCACTGGCGATGCTGGCGATGCTGGTCGGTTTGCCGATGCTGTTCATCGCCTTCGGCCGCTGGATCGTGCCGCATGCACCCGGTTCGGAGTTCTCGCTGCTGGTGATGGTCGGTTTCCTGGCCGCGTTCATCACTTACAAGCTGGGTGTGTACTACCTGGTCGGCGCGTTCATCGCCGGCCTGGTCGCGCGCCTGCTGCGCATCCGCATGCCGCGGCTGGCCTCCAACGACAACATCCACGCGCTGCGGCTGTTCGCCACGTTCTTCGTGCCGTTCTACTTCTTCCACGCCGGCACCCTGATCTCGCGCGATGCGTTGAGCTGGGAAGCGCTGGGCCTGGGGCTGGTGATCACGGCGGTGGTGGTGCCGCTGCGGGTGGGCATGGTCTGGCTGCAGCGGCGGGTGCTGTTCCGCGGCGAACGCAACGGCAGCACGCTGCGGGTTTCCGTGGCGCTGGCGCCGACGCTGGTGTTCACGCTGGTGCTGGCGGAAATCCTGCACAGCCGCTTCGGGATTTCCGGCACGCTTTCGGGCGCGCTGATCCTGTACACCACCCTCAATACCCTGCTGCCGTCGCTGGTGCTGCGGATGCCGTTCGACGTCGATCCGATCGACGAGGGCTACGTCCATCCCGAGGATCGCAGGGCC
The DNA here is from genome assembly GCF_039537065.1 of Luteimonas lutimaris. Lineage (NCBI taxonomy): Bacteria > Pseudomonadati > Pseudomonadota > Gammaproteobacteria > Lysobacterales > Lysobacteraceae > Luteimonas > Luteimonas lutimaris. The sequence goes on from NZ_BAAAZU010000003.1 coordinate 269,933, forward strand.
GAGCGGCCGCCTGCGAAAAGCGTGCCGGTCGCGGCCCCCGATCGGGGCGCTTCGCGCGGCGCCTGAGCGGCGCGATTGCCGGCGCGGGGCCGGTCGGCTAGCTTGGCCGCATGAACATCCACATGCCGCTGCCGTTGCTTGCCGCGCTGGCGCTGTCGGCCTGCGCCACGCCGGCGCCGACGGCTGGAGAGGGTGCGCCCGCCGACGCCTTCATGGCCGCGCTTGCCAGCCACTGCGGCCAGGCCTTCGCCGGGCGCATCGTCGCCGACGAGCCGGCGACGTCCGGCCCGGACGCGTTTGCCGGCAAGGCGCTGGTGATGCACGTGCGCGGCTGTGACGACCCGGCGCGCGAGCTGCGCATTCCCTTCCACGTCGGCGACGACCGTTCCCGCACCTGGGTGCTCACGCGGACCGCTGACGGTCTGCGGCTGAAGCACGACCATCGCCACGCCGATGGCAGCGAGGACGTGCTGACCCTGTACGGCGGCGACAGCGCGGCGCCGGGCAGCGCGGTGCGGCAGGCATTCCCGGTCGACGCCGAATCGGTTGCGCTGTTCGAGTGGGAAGGCTCCGACGCCTCGGTGACCAACACCTGGGCGATAGAGGTCGAGCCGGGCGAGCGCTTCCTCTACGAGCTTTCGCGCCCGGGCGGACGCCTGTTCCAGGTCGAGTTCGACCTGTCGCGCCCGGTCGACCTGCCGCCACCGCCGTGGGGGAGCCAGGTGCTCTAGGCACGGCCAGCCCCGTCGCCGAGATCCTGCCC
>NZ_BAAAZU010000003.1:270738-275172 GCF_039537065.1 Luteimonas lutimaris
TCCGGCAAGAGCATCGCGGCCATGGCCGCTCCCACAGGGAAGGGAGGGACAGGTGGGCGGCCCGGCCTTGCCCGCGCTTGTAATCTGCGGCCGCGGCCCCAGACTGGCGGCATCCAGCCACCACCGCACACCGCCATGCCGATCTACGCCTACCGCTGCGAAGCCTGCGACCACGTTTTCGACCGCCTGCAGAAGATGTCCGACCCGGACCCCGATACCTGTCCGGCCTGCGGCGCGACCGGCAAGGTACGGCGCCAGGTGACCGCGCCTTCGTTCCGGCTGGCCGGCAGCGGCTGGTACGAGACCGATTTCAAGAAGGACGGCAAGCGCAACTTGGCCGAGGGCAAGGAGAGCGGCGGCGCGGCCAAGCCGGAGGCGGCAAAGCCCGCCGCGGACGCCAAGCCGGCGCCGAAACCGGCCGAAACCGCGAAGCCCGCGCCCGCCAAGTCCACGCCTGCAGGCTGAGGCGCCTGCCCGCGGCGCCGTCCCGGGCTAAAATGCGGGGCTTTCCGGCGCCGTCCGGACGATCCTTCCCGGAGCCCCCATGCGTACCCACTTCTGCGGCCTCGTCGACGAGGCCCTGATCGGCCAGACCGTCACCCTGTGTGGCTGGGCCGACGTCGCCCGCGACCTCGGCGGCCTGTGCTTCATCGATCTGCGCGACCACGAGGGCATCGTGCAGGTCGTCGCCGAGCCGTCGGATGCGGCCGGCAACGCCGAGGTGATCGCCACCGCCGCGGATGTCGGTTACGAGGATTGCCTGCGCGTGACCGGCACCGTGCGCCGCCGCGAGAGCGTCAACAACAAGATCCGCACCGGCCAGGTGGAAGTGGTCGCAACCGCGATCGAGGTGCTCAACAAGGCCGAGCCGCTGCCGTTCCACGCCCACGAGAACGCCGGCGAGGACATCCGTCTCAAGTACCGCTACCTCGACCTGCGCACGCCGAAGATGCAGCGCATGATGCGCACCCGCACGAAGCTGGTCGGCGCGCTGCGGCGCTGGCTGGACGCGCGCGGCTTCCAGGACATCGAGACCCCGATCCTGACCAAGGCCACGCCCGAGGGCGCGCGCGATTTCCTGGTGCCGGCGCGCATGCACACCGGCGAGTTCTACGCGCTGCCGCAGTCGCCGCAGCTGTTCAAGCAGATCCTGATGGTGGCCGGCTTCGACCGCTACTACCAGATCGCGCGCTGCTTCCGCGACGAGGCCCTGCGCGCCGACCGCCAGCTCGAGTTCACCCAGCTGGACATGGAATTCGCCTGGGTCGACGAAAAGACCGTGCAGGACACCACCGAGGCGATGGTCCGCGAGGTGTTCCGCGAGGTGATGGACGTGGAGCTCGGCGAGTTCCCGCGCCTGACCTACGCCGATGCGATGCGCCGCTATGGTTCGGACAAGCCGGACCTGCGCTTCGACATGGAACTGGTCGACATCGCGGAGCTGGTCAAGGGCTGCGAGTTCAAGGTCTTCACCGACTGGGCCAATGCCGGCGACGGCCGCGTGGTCGCGCTGCGCGCGCCGGGGGCGGCGTCGCTGTCGCGCAAGCAGATCGACGAACTGGCCGCGCACGCGGCCAAGTTCGGCGCCAAGGGCCTGGCGTGGATGAAGGTCGAGGATCCAGGCAAGGGCCGCGAAGGCGTCAACTCGCCGATCGCCAAGTTCCTCGACGACGCCACGCTGGCGGCAATCGTGCAGGCCACCGGCGCGCAGTCGGGCGACCTGCTGCTGTTCGGGGCGTCGACGTACAGGACCGCCAGCGACTTCATGGGCGCGGTGCGGCTGAAGCTCGGCAAGGACCTGGGGCTGGTGGGCGAGGGCTGGAAGCCGCTGTGGGTCACCGACTTCCCGATGTTCGAGTGGGACGACGAGGAAAACCGCTACGTCGCGCTGCACCACCCGTTCACGGCGCCGGCCGTCGACGACGAGGCCGACCTGCGCGCCAACGCGAAGACCGCGGTCAGCCGCGGCTACGACATGGTGCTCAACGGCAACGAGATCGGCGGCGGTTCGATCCGCATCCACCGTTCATCGATGCAGAGCGCGGTGTTCGAATTGCTGGGCATCGGCGCGGAGGAGGCCGAGGCCAAGTTCGGCTTCCTGCTCGATGCGCTGCGCTACGGCGCGCCGCCGCATGGCGGCATCGCCTTCGGCATCGACCGCATCGCCGCGCTGATGGCCGGTACCGAGTCGATCCGCGACGTGATCGCCTTCCCCAAGACCACCGGCGCGCAGTGCCTGATGACCGGTGCGCCGTCGCCGGTTCCGGACAAGCAGCTGGCCGAAGTGCACGTGGCCGTGCGGCCGAAGGAAAGCTGAGACAAAACCTGCAGGAGCGGCTTCAGCCGCGAGCTTTTGTCCGCCATTTCCCGAAGAGCTCGCGGCTGAAGCCGCTCCTGCAGAATCATCGACGCATGCAGGAACTTCCCGCCATCCGCCGCGCCACGCCCGACGACGCCGAAACCCTCTCGGCGCTGGCCACCCGCACCTTTGTCGAGACCTTCGGCCACCTGTATCCGGCCGAAGACCTGGAAGCCTTCCTCGCCGACGCCTACGCGGTCGAAAAGCAGCGCGTGATCCTGTCGCATCCCGACTACGCGGTGTGGCTGCTCGAGCGCGATGGTGTGGCCATCGGCCACGCCGCCGCCGGACCCTGCGGGCTGCCGCACCCGGACGTCGCGCGCGGCGACGGCGAACTCAAGCGCCTGTACCTGCTGCGCGACCACCAGAACGGCGGCTGGGGCGGGAAGCTGTTCGCCACCGCGCTCGACTGGCTGCTGCGCGACGGCCCGCGCACGCTGTGGATCGGCGTGTGGTCGGAGAACCTCGGCGCGCAGCGCTTCTATGCCCGGCATGGCTTCGAAAAAGTGGGTGAGTACGAGTTCCCGGTCGGCCGCGTGCGCGACCGCGAGTTCATCCTGCGTCGCGAGGCGCGCACCATTCCGGCGCCCTGACCGGCGACGTCGCCGCGGCGTGCCTTCCGCGCGTGCGGGGCCTTAGACTGCGGCTTCCCCCACAGGAATGGAGCGGCCATGTCCGTGCGAGTCACGATCCCCGCATCCCTCGCCGCGCTGCTCGCGGCGTGCGCGCCGCCGCAGTCGCTGCAGCCGTCCAGCGGTGGCCCGGCCATCGCCGGCGACGGCACCTGCAATGCCGAAAACGTGGCCTGGGCGACCGGGCAGGAGGCCACCCAGGACACCATGGCCAAGGTCTGGCGCGAAAGTGGGGCCGGGCTGATCCGCCCGATCGCGCCGGGGCAGGCGGTGACCCGCGATTTCCGTCCGGACCGCGTCAACGTCCACATCGACGGTGGCAATGTCATCACCGGCATCGATTGCGGCTGAGCCGACGGCCGAGGTCGGGAATGTTGCAAACCTTGAACGGGGTCGCCGTTTGCGGCCCGCGGCCGGGTAGCCTCGGGACGGGGATCCGGATCCATCAAGGAGGAAGACATGAAGATCCCTGTCCGCAAAGTCCTGCTGACATCCGCGATGACGGCCATCGCCCTGTGCGTCATCGGCAGTGCCGCCGCGCGCTTTCCCAAGCTCGGCGTGGAGTGGGCCGAATGGACCAACTACGACGGCAACGGCAATGCCGTCGGTGGTGGTCGTATCGAATGCGACGGCACCATGCTGACCTGGGGCGAACCGAGCTTGCCCGGGGGCGGGATGACGCTCCACCCCTGCAACTGAAGGCAGGCGGAAGGGCGGCCCCGGGCCGCCCTTCCTTCGTCCGGAAGCGCAGGCAGAATGGCCGGCATGGATACCAGGTCATGCGGGGAACCGGCGGCATGAAACGGGGAGGCGACGCGCCGCCGCCGTCGCGGGTGGTGCTGCTGCACGGCATCTGGATGGCCGGCGTGACCATGCAGTGGTTCGGCGGGCGCCTGCGCGCGGCCGGGTTCGCGCCGGAAACCTTCGGCTACCACAGCATCGTCGGCGGCCCGGACCAGGCGGTGCCGCAACTGGCCAGGCAGCTGCGCGAAGGGGGCGAGGCCGACATCGTCGCCCACAGCCTCGGCGGCCTGGTGGCGCTGGAGGCGCTGGCCGCCGAGCCGGACCTGCCGGTGCGTCGCGTGGTTTGCCTGGGCGTGCCGCTGTGCGGCAGCAGCGCGGCGGCGCAGCTGGCGCGCTGGCCGGTGGCGTCGCTGTGGCTGGGGCGCAGCGCCGGGATCCTGCAGGATGGCTGCACGCAGTGGCCGCGCCGCTTCGAGGTCGGCATGGTCGCCGGCTGCCTGCCGCACGGGCTGGGCGGCCTGCTGGCGCAGTTCGACGGCGACAACGACGGCACCGTTTCCGTCGAGGAAACCCGCAGCCCGCGCCTGGCCGACCACGTCGTGGTCGAGGCCAGCCACAGCGGCCTGCTGTTCTCGGTCGAGGCGATCGCACAGGCGCAGGCGTTCCTGCACAAGGGTCGTTTCGCGCGCTGACCCGGTC
>NZ_BAAAZU010000003.1:275212-419089 GCF_039537065.1 Luteimonas lutimaris
GCTCCCACAGAGGGCACTGGGGCAGTGGCCGGCGTCCGGCGCACAGGCTTCTAGTAAAATCGCCGTCCTTCCAGCAGAACCGGGATTTTCCATGGGACGCGGCCCCTCCATCGAAGCACGCAAGAACGCCTCCGACGCCAAGCGCGGCAAGATCTTCACCAAGATCATCCGCGAGATCTCCGTCGCGGCCCGCAAGGGCGGCGCCGAGCCGGCCAACAACCCGGCGCTGCGCACGGCCATCGACAAGGGCCTGTCGATCAACATGCCCAAGGACACCATCGAACGCGCGCTGAAGAAGGCGACCGGCGAACTGGAAGGCGTCGAGTACGAGGAAATCCGCTACGAGGGCTACGCACCCGGCGGCGTCGCGGTGATCGTCGACTGCCTGACCGACAACCGTGTGCGTACCGTGGCCGACGTGCGCCATGCATTCGGCAAGTTCGGCGGCAACCTGGGCACGGAAGGCTCGGTGGCCTTCATGTTCAAGCGCCTGGGCGTGCTGCGCTTCGCGCCGGGCGCGGACGAGGACGCGATCACCGAGGCCGCGATCGAGGCCGGCGCCGACGACGTGGTGGTCTATCCGGAGGACGGCGCGATCGACGTCGTCACCGCCCCGGAGTCCTTCGAGGCCGTGCGCGACGCGATGAAGGCCGCCGGCGTGGCGCCGGGCGACGCCGAGGTCACCTACCGCGCCGACAACGACATCGCCGTGGACGGCGACACCGCGCAGCAGGTCGTCAAGCTGCTCGACTGGCTCGAGGACCTGGACGACGTGCAGAACGTCTACAGTAACGCCGAGCTGGGCGAGGGCGCGTATTCGTGAATCGGGAAGCGGGAACCGGGAACCGGGAAAGGCAACATCGCCGCGGCGATCGCACGGCCCGATGCCTGGCGACCGCGCCCGGATCGCGCGGAGGCTGCTGAGCCTTGTCGAGCCCCGAGCCCCGAGTTCCGAGTCCCGGCTGTACCCGCATCCTCGGCATCGACCCCGGCTCCCAGCGTACCGGCGTGGGCATCATCGACGTCGACGCCGCGGGACGCGCCACGCACGTGTTCAATGCGCCGCTGGTGCTGCTGGGCGACGGTGGCTTCGCGCAGCGGCTCAAGCGGCTGCTCGACGGCCTGGGCGCGATCATCACCGAATACCGGCCCGACGAAGCGGCGGTGGAACAGGTGTTCATGGCGCGCAACCCGGATTCGGCGCTCAAGCTCGGCCAGGCGCGCGGCGCGGCACTGTGCGCGGTGGTGATGCATGATCTGCCCGTGCACGAGTACGCGGCGCGCGAGATCAAGCTGGCGCTGGTGGGCAAGGGCGGCGCGGACAAGGTGCAGGTGCAACACATGGTGGGAATCATGCTCAACCTCAAAGGCAGGCTGCAGGCCGACGCCGCCGACGCGCTGGCGGTGGCCATCACCCACGCCCACGTGCGCGCCAGCGCGCAGCGCCTGGGCGTGAGTGCGCGGGAAGCCTGGAGCAGGAAGTGAGGAAAGCCGGAAATGGGGAATCGAGAATGGGGAGTCGGAACGCAACGGTGCGTCGGCCGGGATACCGCGTCGCCATGACGTCGCCACGCGGCTTTTCCGCGTCCCGGGTCCCGGGTCCCGCGTCCCGCACCCTCAGGACACCGCCATGATCGGCCGCCTCAACGGCACCCTGGTCCACAAGCAGCCGCCGTGGCTGGTGGTGGACGTGCACGGCGTGGGCTACGAGCTTGAAGCCCCGATGAGCACCTTCTACGACCTGCCTGCGGTGGGTGGAAAGGTGTCGCTGTTCACCCACTACGCGCAGAAGGAAGACAGCGTGTCGCTGTACGGCTTCCTCAGCGAGCCGGAGCGGCGGCTGTTCCGCGACGTGCAGCGGGTCAGCGGCATCGGCGCGAAGATCGCGCTGGCGGTGCTGTCGGGCGCGGGCGTGGACGAGTTCGCGCGGCTGGTGCAGTCCGGCGACGTGACCGCGCTCACCCGCATCCCCGGTATCGGCAAGAAGACCGCCGAGCGCATGGTCGTCGAACTGCGCGAGCGCATGGCCGACGGCTACGCCACCGGCGCCGCGGCCCTGGCCGGCGGAAAGGGCGCGGCCATCGCGGCCGACCCGCTGTCGGAGGCGGCCGTGGCCCTGCAGCAGCTGGGCTACAAGCCGGCCGAGGCGCAGCGCATGGCCAGGCAGGCGTTCGCCGAAGGCGACGTTGCCGAAACCATCATCCGCAAGGCGCTACAGTCCGCGCTGCGTTGAACCCGTCCGGCGCCACGCCGCGCCGGCCGGACAGGAAGCCAATGGCCACCTCATCGAGTACTTCCAGACAGCACGCCGCCGGCGGCGCGCACGGACATGGCAACGCCGGGCTTGCAGGGCTGGTCGTCGGCGCGATCGGCGTCGTCTTCGGCGACATCGGTACCAGCCCGCTGTACACGATCAAGCAGGCGTTCTCGCCGCACTACGGGCTCACCGCCAACCACGACACCGTGCTGGGCGTGCTGTCGCTGGTGTTCTGGTCGCTGACGATGGTGGTCACGATCAAGTACGTGACCATCATCATGCGCGCCGACAACGAGGGCGAGGGCGGCATCATGGCGCTGATGACGCTGGCCCAGCGTACGCTGCGCAAGGGGTCGCGCTCTGCGTACGTGGTCGGCATCCTCGGCATCTTCGGTGCCTCGCTGTTCTTCGGCGATGGCGTGATCACGCCGGCGATCTCGGTGCTGTCGGCGGTCGAGGGCCTGGAGGTGGTCGCGCCGCAGCTGCATGCCTGGATCGTGCCGATCGTGGTGGTGGTGCTGGTGACGGTGTTCATGGCCCAGCGCTTCGGCACCGAGAAGGTCGGCAAGGTGTTCGGGCCGGTGATGGTGCTGTGGTTCACCGCCCTGGCGGTGCTCGGCGTGCTCAACATCCTGCACGCGCCGGAGGTGCTCAAGGCGGTCAATCCTTGGTGGGCACTGCATTTCTTCTACGTGCACCATTTCCACGGCATCTTCATCCTCGGCGCCGTGGTGCTGGCAGTCACCGGCGGCGAGGCGCTGTACACCGACATGGGCCACTTCGGCGCGCGGCCGATCCGCCTTGCCTGGTACTACTTCGTGCTGCCGGCGCTGATGCTCAACTACCTGGGGCAGGGCGCGCTCGTGCTCGAGCACCCGGAGGCGATCCAGAACCCGTTCTACGTCGGCGTGCCGCAGTGGGCGCGCTGGCCGATGATCATCCTCGCCACCGGCGCGACCGTGATCGCCTCGCAGGCGGTGATCACCGGCGCGTTCTCGATCTCGCGCCAGGCCATGCAGCTGGGCTACATCCCGCGCATGGCGATCAAGCACACTTCCAGTGAGACGATCGGCCAGATCTACATCCCGGGCATCAACTGGATGCTGGCGGTGCTGGTGATCGGGCTGGTGCTGGCGTTTGGCTCGTCCACCGCGCTGGCCACCGCCTACGGCATCTCGGTGTCGGCGACGATGCTGATCGACACCCTGCTGCTGGCGCTGGTCGCGCGCGCGCTGTGGCCGGGCTGGCGCAAGTGGGTGCTGCCGCTGTGCGTGCTGTTCTTCGTCGCCGACGTCGGCTTCCTGATTGCCAACGGCGCCAAGATCCTCGACGGCGGCTGGTTCCCGGTGGTGCTGGGCATCGTGCTGTTCGTCATGCTGCGCACCTGGCGCCGCGGCCGCGAGCTGCTGCACGCAGAGGTGCGCAAGGAAGGCATCGACCTGGACAGCTTCCTGCCCGGACTGATGCTGGCGCCGCCCGTGCGCGTGCCCGGCACCGCGATCTTCATGACTGCCGATCCCGGCGTCGTACCGCACGCGCTGCTGCACAACCTCAAGCACAACAAGGTGCTGCACGAGCGCAACGTGTTCCTGACCGTGGAAACGCTGTCGATTCCGTATGCCGTGCCGGACGAGCGGCTGAAGATGGAGCCGATCGGCGAGGACTTCCACCGCGTGATCATCCGCTTCGGCTTCATGGAAACCCCGGACGTGCCGCTGGCGCTGATGCGCTCCTGCGACCAGGACGGCATGCACTTCGACCCGATGGACACCACCTATTTCGCCAGCCGCGAAACGGTGATGGCCAGCCGCCACCGCGGCATGCCGGTGTGGCGCGACAAGCTGTTCGCCTTCATGCACCGCAACGCCGCGCCGGCCACGGTCTTCTTCCGGATCCCGGGCAACCGGCTGGTGGAACTGGGCGCGCAGGTCGAGATCTGACGCCCCGTCCCTGCAGCGCATCGACGCTGGATCGACGCCCGCGCGTGGTCTAGGATCGGCACGGGGACAACAGGGGAGACCCCATGGGGATCAGGGGACTGGTGCGCGGACTCGTGGCCGCGCTGTTGCTTGCGGGCGGGTCTTTGGGGGGCGTGGAGGCGGCGGGCCAGGTGCCGGTGGAGGACTTCGTCGCCCGGCAGACATTCGACAACCCGCGCATTTCCAGCGAGGGCTCGTACGTCGCCGTTTCCGCCGACCTGGGCGACGACTACCACGGCATCATGGTGTTCAGCCTGGCGGACATGTCGCAGACGGCGTTCATCAAGCTGCCGCGGTACGAGATGCCGATGGAGATCTACTGGGTCAGCGATACCCGGCTGATCTACGTGAAGGGCGGCAAGTGGGGCGCGCGCGAAGAGCCGTACGACTTCGGCGAGATCATCGCCATGGACTACGACGGCAAGCACCACACGTACATCTTCGGCTACAAGGAATCGACCCTGAGCATGGGCCTGGAGCCCGGCCACGGCAACGTCGAAGGCCTGCCGGAGAAGCCGAACGGCAAGTTCTACATGACCCGCACGTCGACCGAGAGCGCGATCGGCGGCAGCCAGCTGTACGAGGTGGACGCGACCACCGGGCGTCACCGGCTGGTGGCCGACGTCAGCGGCGAACAGAACCTCGGCTTCGTCATGGATACCGCCGGCGTGCCGCGCTTCGCCTACGGTGCGGACAAGAACGAACGGCAGCTGCTGTTCGTCGCCGACGCCACCGGCAAGCAGTGGCGCAAGGTGCCGGACGATTCGGTGGGCGGCGTGTTCCGGCCGCTTGCCTTCTCCATGGACGGCACGCACGTCTTCGGCCGCTATGCGGTCGACAACGGCCCGGGCGCGCTGGTCAAGGCGGACACCAGCCTGCAGCAGCGCGAAGTGCTGGCCAGCGCCGGCTTCCGGGACATCGGCGACGTGGTCTGGGACAGCCGCTGGCAGCCGCTTGCGGTCGAACTTGGCGGCGGCTTGCCGAAGGTGGAATACCTGGACGCCGCTTCGCCGGACCTGAAGCTCTACCAGTCCCTGCGCAGCGGCTTCCCCGGCCAGCGCGTGAGGTTCGTCGACCACAGCGCCGACGGCAATGTCTCGCTCATCTACATCGACAGCGACCGCAACCCGGGCGAGTGGGCGGTGATGGACCGCAAGAAGGACGTCCTCGCGCGGCTGCTGCAGCGCAATCCCGGGATCGATCCGGCGACCATGGGCACGCGGCGCTACATCAGTTTCAAGGCCAGCGACGGGCTCGAGCTGGACGGCTACCTGACCGTCCCCGCCGGCGTCGCCGATCCGCGCGGCATGCCGATGGTGATGTTGCCGCACGGCGGCCCGCACTACGTGGCCGACGCGTGGGGCTTCGACACCGACGCGCAGTTCCTGGCCTCGCGCGGCTACCTGGTGCTGCAGGTCAACTACCGCGGCTCCGGCGGGCGCGGCTACGCCTTCCAGGAAGCCGGTTACAAGCGCTGGGCCACGCGCATCCAGGACGACCTGGTCGACGGCATGCGCTGGGCGGTGGCCCAGGGCTACGCCGATCCCGCGCGCATCTGCACCTACGGCGCGAGCTTCGGCGGATACTCGGCGCTGATGCTGGCGGTCAAGGCGCCGGACCTGGTCAAGTGCGCGGCGGGGATGTCCGGGCTGTACGACCTGCGCGCCATGGCCGAGAAGAGCGACGCCTCGCGCAGCTATCGCGGCCGCGCGTATATCGCGCGCGTGATCGGTGACGATGACAAGGAATTGCTGGCGAACTCGCCGCTGGCGCACGCCGCCGATATCCGCGTGCCGGTGTTCCTGGCCCACGGCCGGGAGGACGAGCGCACGCCGTTCCGGCAGGCCGATGCGATGCGGAAGGCGCTGGAGAAGGCTGGCAACGCGCCGCTCTGGATGCCGGTGAAGGGCGAGGGGCACGGCTTCTACGCGCAGGAACACGCGATCGAGTTCTACCGGCGGCTGGAGGCATTCCTCGCGAAGAACATCGGGCAGGCGAAGTAGCGGCGCGGCCAGCCGGGCGTGCAGGGGCACGCCCGGGGAACGCCGTGTTGCAGGCATGGCAAATCGCGCGGTCGCCCCGATATCGGGGGGATCCCCGCTGCCGGACAGCCACGCGATGATCCCGTACTCGCTCCTCGACCTTGCCCCTGTCTGCGAAGGCAGTACGCCGCGCGAGGCCTTCGCCAACACGCTCGACCTGGCCCGCCACGCCGAGGCGCTGGGCTACCACCGCTACTGGCTGGCCGAGCACCACAATATGCCCGGCATCGCCAGTGCGGCGACGGCGGTGCTGATCGGGCATGTTGCCGGCGGCACTTCGACGATCCGCGTGGGCGCGGGCGGAGTGATGCTGCCCAACCATTCGCCGCTGCAGGTGGCCGAACAGTTCGGGACGCTGGCGAGCCTGTATCCGGACCGGATCGACCTCGGCCTCGGCCGCGCGCCGGGCACCGACCAGGCCACGGTGCGTGCGTTGCGGCGCTACTTCGACGGCGCCGAGGCGTTCCCGCAGGACGTCGCCGAGCTGCTGCGCTATTTCGAACCCGTGCGTCCCGGGCAGCCGGTGCAGGCCGTGCCCGGCGGCGGGATCGAGGTGCCGGTGTGGCTGCTGGGATCGAGCCTGTTCAGCGCCCAGCTGGCGGCGGCGATGGGACTGCCGTTCGCCTTCGCCTCGCACTTCGCGCCGGCGGCGATGGAGCAGGCGCTGGCGCTGTACCGGCAGGATTTCCGGCCGTCGAAGCGGCTGGACAAGCCGTACGCGATGCTGGCGCTGAACGTGGTCGGCGCCGACAGCGAGGCCGAGGCCCGACGCCTGTTCACCACCCAGCAGCAGAGTTTCGTGCGCCTGCGCCGCGGCCAGCCGGGGCTGGTGCCGCCACCGGTCGACGACATCGAGGCATTCTGGAGTCCGGCCGAGAAGGCGATGGTGGAGCAGGCGCTGGCCTGCACGGTGCTGGGCGACGAGGCCGGCGTGCGCGCCGGGATCGCCGCGTTCGTCGAGCACCATCGGCCGGACGAACTGCTGCTGACGGCGAACATCTTCGACCACGCCGCGCGCAAGCGCTCGTTCGCGATCGCCGCCGCGGCCTGCCGCGAAACCGCCTGAGCCCCGTGCAGGAGCGGCTTCAGCCGCGAGCCTTTGCCCGGCTCTTTCCGGTAGCCGCAAAAGCCCGCGGCTGAAGCCGCTCCTGCAGGATATTGGCGAGCGCATCGCGGTGCCGGCATGCGACCATAGGCGCATGACCGAAGAGCGCATCATCGCCGCCGACGCCACGCGCGAGGACGAGGCCATCGAGGCCAGCATCCGGCCCAAACGGCTGGACGAGTACCTTGGCCAGCAGCCGGTGCGCGAGCAGCTGTCGATCTACATCGAGGCGGCCAGGCACCGCGGCGAATCGCTCGACCACGTGCTGATCTTCGGCCCGCCGGGGCTGGGCAAGACCACCCTCAGCCACGTCATTGCCAACGAGCTGGGCGTCAGCCTGCGCGTGACCTCGGGGCCGGTGATCGAGAAGGCCGGCGACCTGGCCGCGCTGCTGACCAACCTGCAGCCGCACGACGTGCTGTTCATCGACGAGATCCATCGCCTCTCGCCGGTCGTCGAGGAAGTGTTGTACCCGGCGATGGAGGATTTCCAGCTCGACATCATGATCGGCGAGGGGCCGGCCGCGCGTTCGATCAAGATCGACCTGCCGCCGTTCACCCTGATCGGCGCCACCACCCGCGCGGGACTGCTGACCGCGCCGCTGCGCGACCGCTTCGGCATCGTCCAGCGGCTGGAGTTCTACAGCGCCGAAGACCTGACCCGGATCGTGAAGCGCTCGGCGCAGATCCTCGGCATCGACTGCGTGCCCGAGGGCGCCGGCGAGATCGCGCGCCGTTCGCGCGGCACCCCGCGCATCGCCAACCGCCTGCTGCGCCGCGTGCGCGACTACGCCCAGGTCCGCGCCGGCGGCCGCATCGACCACGACGTGGCGAATGCCGCGATGCAGATGCTGAAGGTGGACCCGGAAGGCTTCGACGACCTCGACCGGCGCCTGCTCAACCTGATCATCGAGAACTTCGACGGCGGCCCGGTCGGCGTCGAATCGCTGGCCGCGGCGCTCTCCGAGGAACGCGGCACGCTCGAGGACGTGATCGAGCCCTACCTGATCCAGCAGGGCTTCCTGGTCCGAACCGCCCGCGGGCGGATGGCCTCGCACAAGGCGTACCGGCACCTCGGCCTGCGGCCGAAAGGCGGGGACCTGGGGGCCGGGGATCCGGGGAAAGGCCTGTTTTGACAATCCGTGACGGTATCGGGCGTCATGCCCGCCCGGCAACGATCGATGACGAGGAGCGGTTTTGACCTTGCAACCCCCAGTTCCCGGCTTCCAGTCCCGGCCGTTCAGTTGGCCGACACGGGTCTATTGGGAAGATACCGACGCCGGTGGCGTGGTCTACCACGCGCAGTACCTGGCGTTCCTCGAGCGCGCGCGGACCGAATGGCTGCGCGCGCGCGGTTACGGGCAGGCGCTGCTGCGGGACGACCACGGCCTGGTGTTCGCGGTGCGGGCGATGCGGATCGACTTCCGCGCGCCGGCGCGGCTGGACGACGCGCTGGACGTGTCGGTCGCGCTGCGCCAGTGCCGGCGGGCAAGCCTGGTGATCGCGCAGGACATCCACTGCGACGGCCGCCTGTTGCTTGACGCGGAGGTGAAGGTCGCGGCACTGGACGCCGGGAGCTTCCGCCCGCGCGGCATCCCCGAAACGCTGTACGAAGAACTCAAGTCCCTCGAACAAGGCGCGCAGTGACCACGACAGGGTGCATCCACACAACCCATCGCACGCCACCCGGCCCACGAGGGCGCGGCCGTCCGTTCGCGACAGCCGCCATCGCTGACCCCCATCCCGACACCGGAGCCCATCCATGACGCCCCTACTTGCATTGCTGCAGGCGACCTCGGTCGAACCCTTGCCGGAAGAAGCCGCCACCACCGCCGCGGAAATGGCTGCCGATCCGAGCGTGGCGGGCAATGCGGCCGCCGCGGCGGGCAACCACCTGGATATCGTGCAGCTGATCCTGCACGCCTCGATCCCGGTGCAGTTCGTGATGCTGCTGCTGCTGATCGCCTCGATCGCGTCGTGGGTGATCATCTTCCGCAAGCGCAGCCTGCTCAGCCGGGCCGAGGACGAGGCCGACCGCTTCGAGGAGCGATTCTGGTCCGGCGCCGACCTGTCCAAGCTGTACGCCGGTGCGCAGGGCCGCGGCCGCGACTCGGGCGGGCTGGAGGCGATCTTCGAAAGCGGGTTCCGCGAGTTCAACCGCATCCGCGAGCGCCGCGGCGTCGACGGCCGGATCCAGCTCGAGGGCGCGCAGCGGGCGATGCGCGTGTCCACCTCGCGCGAGCTCGACGGGCTGGAGCGCAACCTCGAATTCCTCGCCAACGTCGGTTCGATCAGCCCCTACGTGGGCCTGTTCGGCACCGTGTGGGGCATCATGATTTCGTTCCAGGGCCTGGCCAACGTCAAGGAAGCCACCATCGCCAGCGTCGCGCCGGGCATCTCCGAGGCGCTGATCGCCACCGCGATGGGCCTGTTCGCCGCGATCCCGGCGGTGTGGGCCTACAACCGTTTCGCCACCAAGGTCGAGCGCATCGCCACCCGCTACGACGCGTTCTCCGAGGAGTTCTCCTCGATCCTGCAGCGGCAGACGCACCTCGAAGACTGATCGACGCAACCCCGGCGCCGGCCGTCGCGCGTTTGCGCGGGCCGGCCTCCCCCGAGCATGAGGTGAATCCAACATGGCCATGACCGCCAACGGTCGCCGCATCCGCAAGCACCGGCTCAAGGCCGACATCAACGTCGTGCCCTACATCGACGTGATGCTGGTGCTGCTGATCATCTTCATGGTGACCGCGCCGCTGATGAACCTGGGCGTGGACGTCGACCTGCCCGATTCCAACGCGATGTCGCTGGAGCAGAGCAAGGAGCCGATGGTGGTCCAGGTGGACGCCGGCGGTGCCTACGCGCTGGTCATGCCCGGCGACGACCGGCCGCTGGCGGTCAGCGCCGCGGACCTGCAGGCGAGGATCAAGGCGATCGTCAACCAGAACCCGAAGCAGGCGATCTTCGTCGCCGGCGACGGCAGCGCCAACTACCAGAAGGTCATGGACGCGATGGTGCTGCTGCAGAGCGCCGGTGTGCAGAAGGTCGGCCTGATGAGCGAACCGAAGCACCAGGACGGCAACTGATGCGGGAAACGCGCGCCGACTCGACGCAGGCCGTGGTGCTGGCGATCGCGCTGCACGCGTTCCTGTTCGCGCTGATGTTCGTGGGCCTGTGGTGGACGCGCGACGCCGCGCCGATCGCCGCGGCAGGCTCGCCGATCAGCGCGGAGATGGTCGATACCGACGAGCTGTCGTCGCAGATGCGCCGCGCGCTGGCGCGCGACGCGCAGCCGCTGCCGGAGCCAGAACCGGAACCCCCGCTGCCGCAGCCGGTGGAAGAGGACACCCAGCCCCTGCCGCAGCCGCTGCCCGAGCCGGTGCCCGAAGAATCCCCGGTGCCGCGCCAGCAGGAGGCCCAGGACTTCATCCCCGAACCGGCGCCAGTCGAGCAGGAGAAGGTCGACCGCGATGCGATCTCGGCCGAGACGCGTGCCCGCGAGCAGGAAGAAAAGCGCCGCCAGGAGCAGATCGACCTGACCGAGCGCAAGAAGCAGGAAGAGGCCGAGGAGAAGAAGCGCCTGGCCGAGCAGCAGCGCGACGAAAGGCTGAAGAAGCTGCAGGCCGAGCGGGCGAAGGCCGAGCGCGAGGCGAAGCTGGCCGAGCAGAAGCTCAAGCAGATCGCCGACGCGCGCGCGCAGAAGGCCTCCGACGATGCCGCGGCCAGCGCGCCGCCGCCGCCGGGCAACAACGGCGTCGACGCCGGGCTGCAGGCCCGCTACGCGGCCGCGATCCAGGAGGCGGTGCTGCGCAACTGGACCCGGCCGGAAAACGTCCCGCTGGGCCAGCGCTGCCGCATCTACATCACCCAGCTGCCCGGCGGCGACGTCATGAGCGCCAAGGTCGACCCGTCCTGCCCGTACGACGAACTGGGCCGGCGCTCGGTCGAGGCGGCCGTGCTCAAGGCCAAGCCGCTGCCGTACGCGGGCTTCGAATCGGTCTTCCAGCGCAACCTGATCCTCAATTTCCAGGCGCAGGACCGCTGAACGCCCGAAGCCAGCCCGCATTCATCTTTGAGACGGCGTTCACGTAGACCCTGCCACCATTCACTTTTCCGGAGTCGGCCTGTCCATGAAAGCATCCCCGCGCCTGCTTGCCGCCCTCGCTGCGGTCTTCGCCTTCCTGTTGCCCTTGGCCGTGTTCGCGCAGGAGCGCGGGCTGGAAATCGACATCGTCGGCGGCAACGCCTCCGCGCTGCCGATCGCCGTGGTGCCGATGCCCTACCAGGGCGGCGGCGCCGCGCCGGAAACCGACGTGGCCGAGGTGGTGCGCAACGACCTCGCCCGGTCCGGCCAGTTCCGCGCGCTGCCGGTGGCGGACATGGTCGAGAAGCCCGCGCGCGGCGGCGAGATCCAGTTCCCCACCTGGCGCCTGCTCAAGCAGGACTTCGTGGTCGTCGGCCACGTGCTCGACGCCGGCGACGGCGGCTATCGCGTGGAATACGAGCTGTTCGACGTCGCCAAGCAGGAGCGCCTGCTGGGCTTCGCCATGACCGCGCGTTCGAGCGCGATGCGCGACGTCGGCCACCAGATGGCCGACGCGATCTACGAGAAGATCCTCGGCGTGCGCGGCGCGTTCTGGACCCGCATCGCCTACATCACCGCCACCGGCACCGGCAAGGACGCGCGCTACGCGCTGATGGTCGCCGACTCCGACGGCTACAACCCGCAGACCGTGGTGCGCTCGCCCGAGCCGCTGCTGTCGCCGTCGTGGAGCCCGGACGGCCGCAGGCTCGCCTACGTGAGCTTCGAGCGCGGCAATTCCTCGATCTACATCCAGGACATCACCACCGGCAGCCGCGAGATGGTCGCCAGCTTCCGCGGCATCAACGGCTCGCCCGACTTCTCGCCCGACGGCAACCGGCTGGCGCTGACCCTGTCGCGCAGCGGCAACCCCGAGATCTATGTGATGGACCTGGCCAGCAAGGCGCTGACCCAGATCACCAACCAGTTCGGCATCGACACCGAGCCGACCTGGAGCGCGGACGGCAGCACCCTGTATTTCACCTCCGACCGCGGCGGCCAGCCGCAGATCTACCAGGTGCCGGCCAGCGGCGGCAGCGCCACGCGGGTGAGTTTCCAGGGCCGCTACAACGCCAGCCCCACGGTGTCGTTCGACGACAAGAAGATTGCCGTGGCGCAGGGCAGCGGCAACGTGTACCGTATTGCGTTGCTGGATCGCAGCCTGGGGTCGCCGCGCTGGTCCACGCTGTCGCCGGGGTCACTTGACGAATCGCCGAGCTTCGCCCCGAACGCCAGCATGGTCCTCTATGCGGCCCGAGAGGGAAGGCGCGGCGTGCTGTACGCCGTGTCGTCCGATGGCCGTGTCCGCCAGCGGCTGGTGCTCGCCGGTGGCGACGTGCGCGAGCCGGCATGGGGGCCCTACCGCACACAGCGCTGACGCTCCCTGCACGCCTTGACCACGAAGCTTTACGACGTTTCCGAAACACCCCTTCAAAGCAAAGGATTCGACGAGATGAATACCATTACCCGCGTGTTGTTGACGGCCGTGCTCTGCACCGCAGCCGTTGCATGTTCCAAGAAGGTCAAGGAAGTCCCGCCCGCAGACACCGGCCCGAGCACCGGCGTAGTCGACCAGGGTCCGTCGACGGCCGCGGGTGCCTATGGCCCCGGCGACCTGGATACCGACGCCTGCCTGCGCCAGCGCGTGGTCTACTTCGACCTCGACCAGGACGCGCTGCGCCCCGAGTTCCAGGCCGCGATGGCCTGCCACGCCAAGTACCTGCGTGACCGCCCGTCCTCGCGCATGACCCTGGAAGGCAACGCCGACGAGCGCGGCAGCCGCGACTACAACCAGGCCCTCGGCGAGCGCCGTGGCAACGCGGTGTCGTCCGCGCTGCAGGCCAACGGTGGTTCGGGTGGCCAGATCACGGTCATCAGCTACGGCGAGGAAAAGCCGGTCTGCACCGACTCCGGCGAGGATTGCTGGGCCAAGAACCGCCGCGTCGAGATCGTCTATACCGCCAGGTAATCGGTCCGTTCGCGGGACATCGGCAGCCGCGCGGGAACCCCGCCGGCTGCCGATTGTCTTTCCGGGCAGGCAAACCACGAACCCCTCCACGCAATCCGGGCAGTCCCATGCATCCGACCCAGATCATCCGCAGTCTTGCCTTCGTCGCGGTCGCCGGCACGGCGCTGGCGGCAATGCCCGCATCCGCGCAGCGCGCCAGCCTCGCCGACCGCGTCGCTTCGCTCGAGCAGCAGGCCGCCAGCAACCGCGGCAACGTCGACCTGCTCAACCAGGTCACCCAGATCAAGAACGAGCTGCAGGCCCAGCGCGCCCAGATCGAAGAGCTGCAGCGCACGATCGAGCAGATGGAATCCAGCGGCCGCGCGCAGTACCTGGACCTGGACGGCCGCCTGAACCGCATCGAGGGTGGCGGCGCCGGCGCGCCGGTACTCGACCCCGCTTCGGTCCCGTCCGCCGCGGCGCCCGCGGCCAACGCGCCGGCCGCCGCCGCTGGAGAGGCGGCGCCAGCGGTCTACGGCGATGCCGGCGCGATGGCGCGCACCGCCGACGAGCGTTCGGACTACGAACTGGCGTTCGACGCGCTCAAGGGCGGCCGCTACGACGAGTCGGCGCGCCTGTTCCAGGACTTCCTGCAGGTGCATCCGGGCGGTGCCTACGCGCCCAACGCCTACTACTGGCTGGGCGAGAGTTATTACGCCACCCAGAACTACGCGCTCGCGCAGCAGCAGTTCCAGGCGCTGCTCGACCGCTATCCCACCCACGACAAGGCGCCGGGCGCGCTGTTGAAGGTCGGGCTGTCGCAGTACGGCCAGAAGCAGGTCGATGCGGCCGAGCGCACCCTGTCCGAAGTCTCCACGCGCTACCCGGGCACCGACGCCGCGCGCACCGCCGAGGACCGCCTGCGCACGATCCAGCTGTCGCAGGTGCAGTAGCGGCCGTCCTTCCGCCGCGTTTTGCCCGAGGCGGCTTCGACCAGCCGCGTGCAGGCCCGCCCGTGGCGAGCCGGCCCTACAATTCACCCATGAACGCCGTATCCGCCGAAAACAGTGCGGCCACCGCCGCCCCGGCGGACCGGCTGCGCATCACCGAGATCTTCCTGTCGCTGCAGGGCGAGGCCCGCGACGCGGGCTGGCCCAGCGTGTTCGTGCGCCTGACCGGCTGCCCGCTGCGCTGCCTTTACTGCGATACCGCCTATGCCTTCCACGGCGGCCAGTGGCGGGAGATCGATGACATCCTGGCTGAAGTCGCGGGCCATGGCGTGCGCCACGTCTGCGTGACCGGTGGCGAACCGCTGGCGCAGAAGCGCTGCATCGGCCTGCTGCGCCGGCTGTGCGACGCAGGCTACGTGGTGTCGCTGGAAACTTCCGGCGCGCTCGACATCGGTGCGGTCGATCCGCGCGTCTCGCGGGTGCTGGACATCAAGACGCCGGCCTCGGGCGAAGTCGAACGCAACCGCTGGGAGAACATCGAACTGCTGACCGCGCACGACCAGGTCAAGTTCGTCCTCTGCGGTCGTGCGGACTACGAATGGGCGCGCGAGGTGGTTGCCGAACATGGCCTCGACCGGCGCTGCGACGTGCTGTTCTCGCCCAGCAAATCCGAACTCGACCCGCGCGAACTGGCCGACTGGATCGTCGCCGACCGCCTGCCCGTGAAGTTCCAGATGCAGCTGCACAAGCTGCTGTGGAACGACGAGCCGGGGCGATAGCATTTCCCCGATTCCCGATTCCCGATTCCCGATTCCCGATTCCCGATGAAAAAAGCCGTCGTCCTCGTTTCCGGTGGCATGGATTCCGCCGTCGTCCTCGCCATCGCCCGCGAGCAGGGCTTCGCCGTGCACGCGCTGAGCGTGTCGTACGGGCAGCGCCACACGTCCGAGCTGGACGCGGCTTCCCGCGTTTCGCGCGACATCGGGGCCGTGGCGCACAAGACGGTGAATGTCGACCTGCGCAGCATCGGCGGCTCGGCGCTCACCGCCGACATCGACGTGCCGCTGGACTCCGACCAGGACGCCGACGCGCCGGAGATCCCGGTCACCTACGTCCCGGCGCGCAACACCATCATGCTGTCCGTGGCGCTGGGCTGGGCCGAAGTGCTGGGCGCGGCCGACATCTTCTGTGGCGTCAACGCGGTGGACTACTCCGGCTACCCCGACTGCCGGCCGGAGTTCATCGAGGCCTTCGAGCGCTTGGCCAACCTGGCCACCAAGGCCGGCGTCGAGGGCGCGGGCATCCGCGTCCGCGCGCCGCTGCAGCGCATGAGCAAGGCCGACATCGTCCGCGACGGCCTGCGCCTGGGCGTGGATTTCGCGCAGACCGTGTCCTGCTACCAGGCCGACGCCGACGGCCGCGCCTGCGGCCACTGCGACGCCTGCCGCCTGCGCGCCGAGGGGTTCGCCGCGGCCGGCGTGGCGGATCCGACCCGCTACGCCGGATAGGGCAGGCGCCAGTCCTGCGCTAGAATTGCCGGCCCGCGCAACGCGGGCCCCGTGGGCCGTTAGCTCAGTTGGTAGAGCATCGGACTTTTAATCCGCTGGTCGCTGGTTCGAATCCAGCACGGCCCACCATTATTCTTCGACGAAAGGGTCCTGTTTCAGCGGTCATGCATCCATGCCGGCAGATTGGGCTGACGCGGTCGCGATTGTTTCCAGCACCTGCTCGCCATAGCGCTCGAGCTTGGAGCCGCCGATGCCGCCGACCTGCGCCAGTTCGTCCAGCGAGGTCGGCTGCAGGTGGGCGATGCCGCGCAGGGTGGCGTCGTGGAAGATCACGTAGGGCGGCACGTTCTGTTCGCGCGCCAGGCGCGTGCGCAGGTCGCGCAGGGCGTCGAACAGGGGCTGCTCGGCGGCTGACAGTTCGATCGCCGGGGCGGCCGTCGATCCGGCACCGCGGCTGCGTTCGCGCTGCTTCCGGCGCGGCAGTTCCTTGCGCAGCATCACCGTGCGCTCGCCGCGCAGCACGGCGCGGCTGTCGTCGGTCAGGCGCAGGCCGCCGTAGCCTTCGGTGTCGACGTCGAGCAGGCCGGCGGCCACCAGTTGCCGGAACACGCCGCGCCAGGTGCGCGCGTCCAGGTCCGCGCCGACGCCGAAGGTCGACAGCCGGTCGTGGCCGAACTGCACCACGCGCTCGGTGTCGGCGCCGCGCAGGATGTCGACCAGGTGGGTCACGCCGAAGCGCTGGCCGCTGCGGTACACGCAGGACAGCGCCTTCTGCGCGGCGACGGTGGCGTCCCAGGTCTCGGCCGGGGTCAGGCAGTTGTCGCAGTTGCCGCAGGGCTGGCCCGCGCCCCTGGCCGAATACTCCTCGCCGAAGCTGGCCAGCAGCACCTGGCGGCGGCAGCGCATGGTTTCGCAGTAGCCGACCAGCGCGTCGAGCTTGCGTCGCTCCAGGCGCTTGCGCTCCTCGCCGGCCTCGGAGTTGTCGATCATCTGCCTGAGCAGCACCACGTCGCCCAGCCCCTGGCACAGCCAGGCCTCGGCGGGCTCGCCGTCGCGGCCGGCGCGGCCGGTTTCCTGGTAGTAGCCCTCGATCGACTTGGGCAGGTCGAGGTGGGCGACGAAGCGCACGTCCGGCTTGTCGATGCCCATGCCGAAAGCGATCGTGGCCACGATCACCACGCCCTCCTCGCGCAGGAAGCGGCGCTGGTTTTCCGCGCGCGTCTCCGCGCCCAGGCCGGCGTGGTAGGGCAGGGCGTCGAATCCCAGTTCGACCAGTGCCGCCGCGGTCTTCTCGACCTTCTTGCGCGACAGGCAGTAGACGATGCCGGCTTCGCCCCGGTGCGCTTCGAGGAAGTCGCGCAGCTGGCGGCTGCCGTTGTCCTTCTGCACCACGGTGTAGCGGATGTTGGGCCGGTCGAAGGAGCTGACGAAGCGGCGCGCGCCTTCCAGCTGCAGGCGCTCGGCGATCTCGCGCTGGGTCGGCGGGTCGGCGGTGGCGGTCAGCGCGATCCGCGGGATGCCGGGCCAGCGTTCGTGGAGCAGGGTGAGTTCGCGGTATTCGCGGCGGAAGTCGTGGCCCCACTGCGAGACGCAGTGGGCCTCGTCGATGGCGAACAGCGCGACCTTCGAGCGGTCGAGCAGGGACAGGAACCGCGGGGTGAGCAGGCGCTCGGGGGCGACGTAGAGCAGGTCGAGTTCGCCGGCCAGCAGTTCGCGTTCGACCCGCGCGGCGGTATCGCTGTCGAGGGTGGAGTTGAGGAACTCGGCGCGCACGCCGAGCTGGCGCAGGGCCTCGACCTGGTCCTGCATCAGCGCGATCAGCGGCGAGACGACGATGCCGCAGCCCTCGCGCAGGATCGCCGGCACCTGGTAGCACAGCGACTTGCCGCCGCCGGTGGGCATCAGCACCAGCGCGTCGTTGCCGGCGGTGACGTGGTCGACGATGGCGGCCTGCTCGCCGCGGAATGCGGCGTGGCCGAAGACCTGCTGGAGCGTTTCGAGGGCGGCGTCTTGCATGCAGGAAGGGTAGCAAGCCGGCGTCGCGCGTCAGTCGGGGATTGGCGCGTCGTCGCGTCGGGATTTGCCGCGAGGGAGCACTACTGTAGGAGCGGCGGAAGCCGCGAGCTCTTGACTCCAGGCTTCGCAGGAGCGACGGAAGTCGCGAATGGCCCTGCCGGCAGGGCATCGCGACTCCCGTCGCTCCTACAGGGTCAGCAGTCGCGGGATTTCTCGCTTCCTCCCCCTGTCGTCGCAGGGGGCCAGGCCAAAAGCTCGCGGCTGAAGCCGCTCCTACATCCTTACGAAAAAAGGCGCGGCCGTCATGCAACGGCCGCGCCCCGGGGGACTTGTGCTATCGCCCTTACTGCAGCAGCGAGCGCAGCATCCAGGCGTACTTCTCGTGGGTCTGCAGGCGCTGGGTCAGCAGGTCCACGGACGGGTCGTCGCCGGCGTCGTCGGCGGTCTTGAGTGCCTTGCGCGCGGTGCGGCAGACCGCTTCGTTGCCGACCACCAGCTGGCGCACCATCTCGCGCCAGTCGGGGGCCTCGGTCAGGCCCGGCTCTTCCTTGATCGTGGACAGCTTGATGAACTCCGCGTACGAACCCGGCGCGTTGAAGCCCAGCGCGCGGATGCGTTCGGCGGTGTCGTCCAGTGCGGTCCACTGTTCGGTGTACTGGTCCTCGAACATGTTGTGCAGGGCGTTGAACATCGGCCCGGTGACGTTCCAGTGGAAGTTGTGGGTCTTCAGGTACAGCGTGTAGGCGTCGGACAGGAACACCGACAGGCCCTGCGCGATCTTCTTGCGATCGGCCGTGTCGAGCCCGATATCGATGGCCGGGCCGCGGTCGCCGGGACCGGGCGATGCGGCGGGTTTCGGGGCAGCGGGCTTGCGCTTCTTGCTGGCGGTCTTGGCCATCGGGTTTCTCCTGGAAGGGGCATGACGCCACAATAGGTGCTGGCGGCAGGGGTGTGAAATCGAATCTTGCTGTCGAACCGATCAATGAAGCCTACCGAGCCAAATGCAAGTGTCGCGTCAAGGCAGGCGCAGCGCGCCATCGACGGCGCCTGCAGCCGCGATGCCGCGCGCCTGAAGGGTCTGCTGCGCCGTTGGCAGGCCGCTCCCGGCGACGCCGGCGCGCGCGATGCGTTCGAGGCTGCGTTGGCGCAGTCGGTCGAACGGCGCCAGGCACGCGCCGCGGGCCTGCCGCGGGCGAGCGTCGATCCGTCGCTGCCGATCGCCGCGCATGCCGACGAGATCGTCGCGTTGATCCGCGACCACCCGGTGGTGGTGATCGCCGGCGAAACCGGTTCGGGCAAGACCACCCAGCTGCCCAAGCTGTGCCTGGTCGCAGGGCGCGGCGCCGCGGGAATGATCGCCTGCACCCAGCCGCGCCGGATCGCCGCGCGGGCGGTGGCGCGGCGCGTGGCCGAGGAGCTGCAGGTGCCGCTGGGCGGCGCGGTTGGCTTCCAGGTGCGCTTTTCCGACAACGTCTCGGCCGGCACCGCGGTCAAGTTCATGACCGACGGCATCCTGCTGGCCGAGGTCGCCTCCGACCGCTGGCTGTCGGCCTACGACACCGTCATCATCGACGAGGCCCACGAGCGCAGCCTCAACATCGACTTCCTGCTCGGGTACCTCAAGCAGTTGCTGCAGCGGCGCCGCGACCTCAAGGTGATCGTGACCTCGGCGACCATCGATACCGAACGCTTCGCCGCGCACTTCGGCGGCACACCGGTGGTCAACGTCGAAGGCCGCGGCTATCCGGTGGAGGTGCGCTACCGGTCGCTGGATGAAGCGGGAGGCGAGGCGAACGACGGCGCGGGAGACCGGACAACGCGGCGACCAACCGTTGCCGCCGGTTCGCCAGGAACACCGGTTTCCCCGGGTCCCGGGTCCCGGGCCCCGGGTCCCGCACTGACCGTCCTCGACGGCATCCTTGCCGCCTGCGACGAGATCGCGCGCGAAAGACCGATGGGCGACACCCTGGTCTTCCTGCCCGGCGAGCGCGAGATCCGCGACGCGCACCAGGCGCTGGAGCGGCGCAAGTACCGCCACACCGAGGTGCTGCCGCTGTACGCGCGGCTGTCGGCGCGCGACCAGGACCGCGTGTTCAATCCCGGCCCGCAGCGACGCATCGTGCTGGCGACCAACGTCGCGGAAACCTCGCTGACGGTGCCGCGCATCCACTACGTGGTCGATCCGGGGCTGGCGCGGGTGAAGCGCTACAGCCCGCGTCTCAAGCTCGACCGCCTGCACGTCGAGCCGGTCAGCCAGGCCAGCGCCGACCAGCGCAAGGGCCGCTGCGGCCGCATCGCGCCCGGCACCTGCTACCGGATCTATTCCGAAGCCGACTTCGAGGCGCGCGCGCCGTACACCGACCCGGAAATCCGCCGCGCGGCGCTGGCGGGCGTGATCCTGCGCATGCTGTCGCTCGGCCTGGGTGGCGATGACGGACGCCACGGAAAGCGGCGGCGCGGACGCGCCGAGGACGGACCGCGCGGCAATGCGAGCCTGGTCGAGGACTTCCCCTTCATCGATCCGCCCGACCCGCGCGCGATCGCCGACGGCTGGCAACAGCTGGCCGAACTGGGCGCGGTGGACGACGGGCGCCGGCTGACGCCGATCGGCCGCACCATGGCGAAGCTGCCGGTGGATGTGAAGCTGGCGCGCATGCTGGTCGCCGCACACGCGCACGGCTGCCTGCGCGAGATGCTGGTGATCGCCTCGTTCCTGGGCATCCAGGACCCGCGCGAACGCCCCGCCGACCAGCGCGCCGCGGCCGATACGGCGCACGCGCAGTTCCGCGATGCGAAGTCCGAGTTCCTCGGCATCGTCAAACTCTGGGACGCATATCGCGCCGCGCACGAGGACATGACCCAGTCGCAGCTGCGCAAGTGGTGCGACCGGAATTTCCTCGGCTTCCTGCGCATGCGCGAATGGCGCGAACTGCACCGGCAGCTGAAGCTGCAGTGCGGGGAGCTGGGGTGGCGGGAGGAGGCGGCTGATGCGCGTGGCGTTGCCGGCGACGCTGGCGGTGAGGCCCCGGAGTCGTTGTCCGTGCAGGGGCGGGGCTCCAGGGACAGCGGGTCACGGCGTCGGAAGCGAAAGTCACTGGATTCCCGCATGCGCGGGAAAGACGCCTCCAAGGCGGCACCCGCTTCCGAAACGGGCGCCAACGCCGATTCCCGGGCCTACATCCGCCTCCATCGCGCGGTCATGGCCGGGCTGCCGACCCAGCTTGGCCACCGCACCGAGCGCGGCCAGTACGAGGGTCCGCGCGGGCGCAGGTTCCAGCTGTTTCCCGGCTCACCGCTGGCCTCGAAGCCGCCGCCGTGGGTGCTGTCGGCCACGCTGCTGGATACCGAAAAAGTCTGGTCGCTGACCAACGCCGCGATCGAGCCGGAATGGGCGATCGAAGAACTGTCGCACCTGCTCGCGCGCCGCCACTTCGACCCGCGCTGGTCGCGCAGCCAGGGCCGGGTGATCGGCAGCGAGCAGATCTCCCTGTTCGGCCTGGTGCTGGCGCCGAAGAAGCCGATCCACTACGGCGGCCTGTACCCCGAGGAGTCGCGCGACATCTTCGTGCGCGACGGCCTGGTCACGGGCGAGATCAACACCCGCAGCGCCTTCGTCGCCCGCAACCGCAAGGTGCTGGCGCAGGCCGAGGAAGAGGAGGCCAAGCAGCGCCGCGTGGGCCTGGTGGTGGACGAGGAATGGATGGCGCAGTGGTACCGCGACCGGATCCCGGCCGAGATCGTCAGCGCGCAGGCGCTGGATGCTTGGTACGCGAAGCTGCCGCCGGCGCAGAAGCAGGCGCTGGAGTGGAGCCGCGACGACCTGCTGGTCGCCGACGGGGCGGATGCCGAACTGTTCCCGGCCTTCGTCGCGCTGGGCAAGGCGCGGCTGGCGGTGCGCTACCGCTTCGAGCCCGGCGCGGTGGACGACGGCATGACGGTGGTCGTGCCGCTGCACCTGCTCAACGCGCTGGATGCCTCGCGGCTGTCGTGGCTCGCGCCCGGCTTCGTTGCCGACAAGGCCGCGGCGATGATTCGCGGCCTGCCGAAATCGCTGCGGCGCAACTTCGTGCCCGCGCCGGACTTCGCGCGCGCCTTTGCACAGGCGCACGGCGCGGCCGATGTGGATGTCGATGCGTTCGCCGGTGCGTTGGCGCGCCTGCTCAAGCGCATGACCGGCGTGGAGGTTGCCGGCGGCGACTTCGACGAGGCAGCGCTGGAACCGCACCTGCGCGCCAACCTGCGCCTGCTCGACACCGATGGCCGCACGGTGCTGGCCGAATCGCGCGATCTGGACGAGTTGCGCGAGCGCTTCGGTGCACGCGCACGCGACGCGTTCGCCGCGCGCGCATCGGAAGGGCTGGCGCAGGGCGGCCTGACGGCGTTCCCTGACGAGCCGATTCCGGTGTCCGTGCCCGGCGCCGGCGGCGTGCCCGCGTATCCGGCGCTGCACGACCACGGCGACAGCGTTTCGCTCGACGTGCACGCCGACCGCGACGAGGCGCGGCGCCACCACCCGCGCGGCGTGCGCCGGCTGCTGTCGCTGGCGCTGGCCGACCGCATGCGGCAGGCGCGCAAGCAGCTGCCGGTGTCGCCGAAGACCGCGTTGCTGTACGCCGCGATCGAATCGGCCGCGCCGCGGGCCTCACAGGCGGGCCGGCCGGCCGACCACCTGCGCGAGGACCTGGTCGACGGCGCCTTCGCCGCGCTGACGGTCGACGGACTCGACGACATCCGCGACCCGGACGCCTTCGCCGCGCGCCGCGACGCGGTCGGCAAGGCGTTGTTCGGCGAGGCGATGGCGCGGCTGCAGCAGGCCGAAACCATCCTTGGCCTCGTGGCCGAGGTTCGCGCCAGGCTCGACTCGAAGCTGATCGGCTGGGCGCGCGGCAATCTCGACGACATGCAGGCGCAGCTCGCCGCCCTGGTGCCGCCGGGCTTCCTGCGCGACGTGCCGGCGACGGCGCTGGCCGAATACCCGCGCTACCTGCGCGCCCTGGCCACGCGCGCGCAGCGCGCGCTCAACGATCCCCCGCGCGACCAGCAGCGGATGCTGGAGATCAAGCCGTTCGTCGATGGGCTGGTCGAGGCACAGGCCGCGGGCCTTGCGGCCGATCCGGAGTGGCAGGCGCTGCGCTGGGACATCGAGGAACTGCGCGTGTCGGTGTTCGCGCAGGAGCTGGGCGCGAAGGGCGGGGTGTCGCCGAAGAAGCTGGCCGCGCGGATTGCGCGACTGGGGTAGGGGCCGGGTCTTGTGGGAGTGGCTTCAGCCGGGAGCTTTTGAAGGCAGGGAATCGGGAACCGGGAAAGGGGATTCGGGATTCGGGGAAGAGCTTTTGCCTTTGCCCCTTCGCTGGGGGCTTGGGGATTTGCTTTTGATGTTGCCCTCAAAAGCTCGCGGCTGAAGCCGCTCCTACAGAGGTACAGGGGCAGGGGGGGACTGGGTCCCCCGCTTGCTCGGGGGATGACGCAACGGCAAAGGCGTTCGCTTCGCGAACGCGCCGTTGCGTCACTTGACCCGCTCGACCTTGGCGTTGGTGTTGTAGTTGCCGATCCTCATGTACCAGGCGTTGCCGAACATGCTGGGCTTGATCTGCACTTCGGGGTTGGTGGCGCGCACGCCGGCCAGCGAGGCGCCGTCGGTCTGGCGCCAGACCTGGCCGTTCTCGAGCGTGTAGCTGCGGCCCTTCTCGAAGCCGCGGAACTCGCCGACGATCCGGCTCTTGATCGGCTCGTCCGAGCCGAAGTTGAAGAACCCGCGGTTCTCGGTTTCCACCTTTTCCTTGGCCTGCTTGGCGGCGCGGGTGGTTTCGGTGGTGATGGTGCGGTTCAACCAGGCGTTGAGGTTGGCCAGTTCGTCGGCGCTGAGCTTGTCCAGGCCGGCGGCCTTGAACTGGTCGGCTGTCATCGCCTGTTCGATCGGCGGCTGCGTCGCGGCGGTCTGGGCCAGTGCGGGCAGGGCGCAGCCGAGCAGCAGGGCGGACACGAGCAGGATCAACGGGCGCATGGTCTGTTCCTCGGGACGTGGGGCGGCTAGTGTAGACCGCTCCCCCCACGGAGCCCGAAGCGCGTGTCGTCGCCGGTGCAGAACGTCGAACAGGTCCTGGCCGCCCATCCGGCGGTCGCTGCGTTGCCGCGCCGGCTGCGGGTGCTGCTCGACGAGGCGCTGGCCGGCGCGGCGGGCGACGCCGGTGATGCCGGCACCGCGACCGTGGTGCTGGTCGACACCCTCGATTCCCTGCGCCTGCTCGATGCCGACGGCGAGGTCGTGCTGGCGGCGATCCTGCATGCGCTGCCGGAGGCTGCCGCGGCGCTGGAACGCAAGCTCGCGTCCGCCGAACCCACCGTGGCCGCGCTGCTCGACGGCCAGCGCGCGGCCGGCCAGGTGTGGGCGTTGCACGCCGAGCATTCGGGGCAGGGCAACCCGGAGGGCCTGCGCCGGCTGCTGCTGGCGATCGTGCGCGACCTGCGCGTGGTGCCGATCCTGCTGGCGCGCCAGCTCGCGCAGCTGCGCGCGGCCGGGCAGCTGCCCGAGGACGAGCGCCGCGCGCTGGCGCAACTCACCCGCGACATCCACGCGCCGCTGGCCAACCGGCTGGGCATCTGGCAGCTCAAGTGGGAGCTCGAGGACCTGGCCTTCCGCCACCTGGAGCCGGACACCTACCGCCGCATCGCGCGCCTGCTCGACGGGAAGCGCGCAGACCGCGAACGCTACATCGCCGACGTCATCGGCATGCTCGGCGAAGCGCTGGCGGCGCAGGGCGTCGATGCCGAAGTCGCGGGCCGGCCCAAGCACATCTACAGCATCTGGAAGAAGATGCGGAAGAAGGATGTGCCGATCGGCGAGCTCTACGACCTGCGCGCGGTGCGCGTCCTCGTCGACGACGTGCCCGCCTGCTACGCGGCGCTGGGCGTGGCGCACGCGCTGTGGATGCCGATCCCGAGCGAGTTCGACGACTACATCGCCCGGCCCAAGCACAACGACTACCGCTCGCTGCACACGGCCGTGGTCGGGCCGGAGGGCAAGACGCTGGAAGTGCAGATCCGCACCCGCGAGATGCACGAACAGGCCGAGCTGGGCGTGGCCGCGCACTGGCGCTACAAGGAGACCGGGGGATCGCAGCGCTCGGCCGCCGGCAACGCCGCACTTGACCGCAAGATCGAATGGATGCGGCGACTGCTGGAGGCCAGCACGGACGGCGCGGGCGAACTCGCCGGCGCGCTCGACACCGAGCTGGTCGAGGACCGCATCTACGTGCTGACCCCGCGCGGCGAAGTCGTCGACCTGCCGCGCGGCGCGACGCCGCTGGATTTCGCGTACCACGTGCACACCGACGTCGGCCACCGCTGCCGCGGGGCCAAGGTCGACGGCCGCATCGTGCCCCTGGACCACCAGCTGCGCAGCGGCGACCGGGTCGAGATCCTCACCGGCAAGGTGTCCGAGCCGCGCCGCGACTGGCTGGTGGCGGCGAACGGTTTCCTCGCCAGCGCGCGCTCGCGCGAGAAGGTGCGCACCTGGTTCAACCGCCTCGACCGCGCGCGCAACGTGCAGGACGGGCGCGAGCTGCTGGAGCGCGAACTCAAGCGCCTCGGCCTGGCGCAGGCCGACCCCGCGCCGGCGCTGCAGAAGTTCAACGCCGCCACGCTCGAGGACCTGCAGGTCATGGTCGCGCTGGGCGACGTCGGCCCGCACCAGGTCGCGCGTGCATTGCTCGAACACGAGCGCAGCGCGCGCGAACCGGCCGCCGGCGACGGCCAGGAACTGACGGTGCGGGCGCCGCGCAAGGCTGCGAAGACATCGTCGTCGGCATTCACCGTGGTCGGCGTGGGCAACCTGCTGGTGCAGGTCGCCCGCTGCTGCCAGCCGGTGCCCGGCGACGCGGTGCGCGGCTACCTCACCCGCGGCCGCGGGGTGAGCGTGCACCGCGCCGACTGTCCCGCGTTCCTGCGCCTGTCGTCGACCAGCCCGCAGCGCGTGCTGCCGGTGGAATGGGGCCGTGCCGGCGGCGGCCACGAGGCCGGCGTGGTGGTCGACGCGATCGACCGCAAGTACCTGCTCAAGGACCTGACCAACCTGATCGCGCAGGAGGACGCGCACGTGCTGTCGATCCGCAGCGATGGCGGTCGCGATGGCCGCCAGCGCCTGCACCTGCAGGTGCGCGTGCAGGACTATGGCCAGCTTTCGCGCCTGCTGGGCAAGATCGACGGCCTGCCCGGCGTGCAGAAGACCCGCCGCGCCTGACGCAGGCACCGCCGGTTTTCACGCCGCAGACGCCGCTCACGGCGGCCGCCACCGGCATCTTCTATGCTGCGCCGGTGATCGACGAACGCGACAGACGCGGGCATGCACGCGGCGCCGGGCCGGACGCGCCGCGCCGCGAGCCCGGCATGGGTTCGCTGCGCGGGCTCGACTTCGGGCGCCCGGCAGCGTCGGCACCGGCGCGCGCGCCGCCGCGCCGATGGCCGTGGCTGTTGCTGGCCGCGGCGCTGCTGGTCGTGCTGCTGCTGGCGGTCTTCCGCCAGCCGCTCGCCGAGCGGATCTGGCCGCAGACGCGTGCGCAGGCGCTGCGGGCGCAGGCCGAGCAGGCGCTGGCGCAGGGGCGGTTGACCGCGGCCGACGGCAGCGGCGCACGCGAACTCTACGAGGCCGCGCTGGCGATGGATCCCGATCGCGACGAAGCGCGCATCGGCCTGGCGCGGGTGGCCGAGGCCGCGCTGGCGCAGGCGCGCACGGCGACCGCGCAGGACCGCTTCGCCGACGCGCACGCCGCGCTGCGCCTGGCGCGCGCGCTGTCGGTGCCGCGCGACGAGGCGCGAAAGCTGGAAACCCGGCTGCGCGAGCGCGAAGCGGACAAGGCCGGGATCCCGGACCTGCTGGCCCGCGCCGAGGCCGCGCGCGCGGCCGGCCACCTCACCGGCGGCGCCGACGCCGCGTTGCCGCTGTACAGCCGCATCCTGGCGCTGCAGCCGGACGACACCCGCGCGCTGGAGGGCCGCGAGGACGCGCTCGCCGACCTGCTGCAGCAGGCACGGGCGCAGCTGCGCGTGGGGGAACTGGCCGAGGCCACCGCCACCATCGCCACCGCCGCGGAATACGACCCCGGCCACGTCGACCTGCCCGATACCCGTGCGCGCCTGAACGAGGAGCTCGACGACGTCCGCCGCAACGCCCTGGCCGACCTGCGCGCCGGCCGCCTGGAGCGTGCCGCCGGGCGCTACCAGCTGCTGGCGGCTGCCGGCCAGCAGGCCGATGCCGACGAGGGCCTGCAGCGCGTCGCCACCGCCTGGGCGCATCGGGCACAGGTGCTGGCCGGCGACTACCAGTTCGCGGAGGCGGACAGTGCGCTCGGCCACGCGCGCGAACTGGCGCCCGCGCTGGACGCCGTTGGCGAGGCCGGACACCGCATCGAGCGCGCGCGCCAGGCCCACGCGCGCAGCGGCAGCAGCCTGCCGCCAGCCGAGCGCAAGCGCCGGGTCTCGCGCCTGCTCGCCGAGGCGACGGCGGCGGAAGCGCGTGGACAGCTGCTCGATCCGCCCGGCGACAGCGCCTTCGACAAGCTGCGCGCCGCGCGCGCAATCGCCCCGGACGACCCCGGCGTGCGCAAGGCGACCGCGCGCCTGCTGCCGGCGGCGCGCGACTGCTTCGAACGCGGCCTGCGCGACAACAACCTCGGCCTCGCGCGTGCCTGCCTGGACGCGCGCACGGTGCTGGAGGGCGACGCCGCGACGCTGGCCGCGGCGCGGCGCAGGCTGGCCGGGCGCTGGCTGGCGATCGGCGACGAGCGCCTGGGCGCGGGCGAGGTGGCCGGCGCACGCGCAGCGCTCGAGGCGGCGCGCGGGCTGGATCCGGCAACGCCGGGGCTGGAGGCCTTCGACGGGCGCATCCGCGCGGCTACCGCGCCGCGGCGCTGAGGTGCCGCGCCGCGCCGTGGAGCTCCCGGATCGGCAGGCAGGACCTTGTGGGAGCGGCCATGGCCGCGATGGGCCCGCCCGGAAGAGCATCGCGGCCATGGCCGCTCCCACAGTCCGCAGTCCACGGAACCTGCCGCCGGCCGTCAGCCCTTCGCGTCGAAGAACACCCGCCGCACCGTGTCTCTGGCGGCGTCGAGCGAGAAGTGGCGGGCGACGTTGTCCAGCCCGTTGGCGGCGAGCCGGTTCCACAGCACCGGGTCTTCGTACAGGCGCACCACGGCGTCGGCGAAGGCCTCGGCGTCGTCGGCTACCAGTACGTCGTGGCCGTCGCGCAGGTGCATGCCCTCGACCGCGCATTGCGTGGCCACCACCGGCTGGCCGTGGGCCATGCTCAGGTTGACCTTGCCCTTGACGCCCGCGCCGTAGCGCAGCGGCGCCACCGCGATCCGGCAGCCGTCCATGTACGGCGCGATGTCCGGCACGTGGCCGTGCACGGTGACGCCTTCGTGCGCGGCGAGCGCGGCGACCGCCGCGGGCACGTCGCCGCCGATGCAGTGGAAGCCGACGTCCGGCAGGCGTGCCCGCACGCGCGGAAATACCATCTCGACGAACCAGCGCACCGCGCCCACGTTGGGCGGGTGGCGGAAGCCGCCGACGAACACCAGGTCGCGGCGCTGCGCGAACGGCGCGCCGGGCCCGGCGACGTGGTGCAGGTTGGACAGCAGCTCCACCCGCGCCGCGGGCGCATCGCGCGCAAGCAGTTCGCGCTCGGCCCCGCTGACCACCACGGTCAGGTCGCTGCGCGCGATCACGTCCAGCTCCAGTTCACGCGTACGCCCGGCGGCGCGGGCCATCGTCGCGTCGCCGGCAACTTCGGCCGCGCGCTGTTCGCGCAGGTAGTGCAGGTCGATGGTGTCGAACACCAGTTGCGCCCGCGGCGCGTGTTCGCGCAGCAGCGGCAGGAAGCTGCGCGCGACGTAGTGGCGACACACGACCACGCTGTCGAAGCGTGCCCCGTGCTCGCGCATCCACGCCGGGATGCCGGTGACGAACGGCGCATGCCAGGTCTCGACGCCCAGCGCCTGCAGCGCGTCGGTGTACGCGCCGGCATGCTTGAGGTCGGCGGGCAGGAACACCACGTGCGCGCCTTCCTCGCGCAGCAGGCGCATCAGGTTGACCAGGCGCAGCGAGCCGGAGTCGCGGTCGGGCGTGGGCGTCAGGGCATCCACCACGAGCACGCAGCGTGCATGGTGGTGGCGGGTGAGCATCGCGCCGGTCGCATCGTGTCCGGAATGCCTTGGCAGTACCGATTGCCAGCGTTCACGGAACGTCGCCTGGTTGCGCTCCTGCCAGGCCTTCATGCCGCGGCGCACGTCCGTGCCCGCGGTCGCACCTTCGACATGGACCACGCGCGACGCCGGCTGGCACAGCACCTTTTTCCCGGCTGCGCGCATGGACATGCCCAGGTCGGTGTCCTCGTAGAACGCCGGTGCATAGCGCGTATCAAAGCCGCCCAGCCTTTCGAAGTCCGCGCGTTGCAGTGCGATGGCAGCGCCCGAGCAGTAATCGACCTCGCGTACGAACGCGTGCGCGGGGTCGTCCGGCGCAGCGAGCCTGCCCAGCTTGTCCGCAGAGCCGTCCCTGCGGACCACCCCGCCCGCCTCCTGCAGCCGCCCGTCCGGATACAGCAGCTGCGCGCCCACCAGTCCGGCGCCGGGATGCTCGCCGAACGTCTTCAGCAGCGCATCCAGCCAGCCCGGCTGCGGCACGGTGTCGTTGTTGAGGAAGACCAGGTACTCGCCGCGCGCCAGCGCCGCGCCGTCGTTGCAGGCGGCGATGAATCCGCCGTTTTCCGCGCGCCGGTGGTAGCGCAGGCCGTCGATCGCCGGTAATACCGTGCCGCTGTCGTCCGGGGAGCCGTCGTCGACCACGATCACCTCGAACGGCGCCTGCGGCGGCCAGGCCGCCAGCGCGCGCAGGCAGCGCAGCGTGTGTTCGAGCTGGCCGTAGACCGGGACGACGAGGCTGGCCAGCGGCATCCCGCTGGTCGGCAGCGTGGCCGGGACCGCGGGTGTTTCCGGCGGGAAGGCCAGCGTGGCGCGCCGTGCCGCGGGGACGCGGCGCAGCTGCGCGCGCACCCGCTGCCAGCTCGCGCGCAGGCCGCGGGTGCGCAGGCTGAGCCAGCCTCGGCGGATCAGGCCGGTCACGCGATCGAACAGGAATCGCGCATCGGCCAGCGAAATCGACAACTCTGGGCTCCGGCTGACGGGGTGGTGGTGGACCGGCGGGCCGACATGCGGCCGGGGGCCACCATTCTGCGCCATCGCGCGGGCTTCGACCCAGCGCGCTTGCCAGCCGGCGTTCAGGGGCGGCTGCGCTAGACTCGCCGCTTCCCCGGCGCGCAGCGCCATTGTCGCACTGCCTTCCCGAACCGCACCGTGGCCCGCATCGATTACGACGAAGACGAAGACGAGATCGACGGCGGCGACCGGCCGGACTGGCGCCGCCGGCTGCTGACCTGGACGCTGGCGGCGATCGGGCTCGGGCTGGGGTTCCTGATCCCGTACACGATCTACCTCAACCAGCAGGTGACCGAGCGCTTCGGCCAGCTGCGCTGGCAGGTGCCCACGCGCGTGTACGCGCGTCCGCTGCAGCTGGCGCCGGGCGTGGCGATGGACGCGCAGACGCTGAAGACCGAACTGGCCGCCGCGTCCTACCGCGAGGACGGCGGCGAGCGCCCCGGCACCTACGTCCACGACGGTGCGCGCTGGACGATCGCCAGCCGCGGCTTCGGCGATGTCGACGGCAAGGTGCCGGCGAGCCGGGTCGAGGTCACGCTGTCCGGGGGTCGCGTTACCCGCCTGCGCGACGCCGCCACCGACAAGGCCGCCAAGTCCGTGCGACTGGACCCGGCGCGCATCGCCACCCTGTACGGGCAGAACCAGGAAGAGCGCCAGCTGGTGCGGATCGAGGACGTCCCGGAGCTGCTGGTCACCGGCCTGCAGGCGGTCGAGGACCGCGACTTCGCGCACCACCACGGCATCGACCTGTCCGGCATGCTGCGCGCGGCCTTCGTCAACATGAAGTCCGGTGAGGCGAAGCAGGGCGGCAGCACGCTGACCCAGCAGCTGGCGCGCTCGGGCATCCTCGGCATCGGCCGGGAGCAGACTTTCAGCCGCAAGTTCAACGAGATCCTGTTCGCACTGCTGATCGAGGCGCGCTACGACAAGCGCGCGATCCTCGAGGCGTATCTCAACCAGGTCTACCTGGGCCAGCGCGGATCGCAGGAGATCCGTGGCGTGGCCGCGGGCGCCGAGTACTGGTTCGGACGCGACCTGGGCGACCTGTCCACCGCGCAGGTGGCGATGCTGATCGGGCTGGTGAAGGGGCCGTCGGCCTACGACCCGCGGCGGCATCCGGACAGCGCCCGTGCGCGGCGCGACTTCGTGCTGGAGAAGATGCACGCGTCGCAGCCGCAGCTGATCACCGACGCCGAATACGAGCGCGCCCGCAAGGCGCCGCTCGGCGTGACCGACGCGCCGGGCAGCACATCGGCCAACCCCTTCCCGGCCTATATCGACCTGGTGCGCAGGCAGCTGATGCGCGACTACCCGGCCAACGCGCTGCAGGGCGCAGGCCTGCGGGTGATGACCGCGATGTCGCCGTCCGCACAGGCCTATGCCGAGGGCGCGGTGACGAGCACCCTGGAGGGGCTGGCGAACAAGAAGCGTCCGCCGCTGCAGGCCGGCCTGGTCGTGACCGACGTCGACAACGGCGACGTGCTGGCGGTGGTGGGCGACCGCAATTTCCGCCAGCCGGGGTTCAATCGCGCGATCGAGGCGCAGCGGCCGGTCGGTTCGCTGCTCAAGCCTTTCGTCTACCTGCTGGCGCTGGCCTCGGCCGACCACTGGTCGCTGGCCAGCTGGGTGGACGATTCGCCGGTGACCGTCACCCTGGCCAACGGCAAGCACTGGAGCCCCGGCAACTCCGACGGCCGCAGCCACGGCAGCGTGCGCCTGATCGACGCGCTGGCGCAGTCCTACAACCAGGCCACGGTGCGCGTGGGCATGGCCGTCAACCCGCAGCGCGTGGCGATGCTGCTCAAGAAGCTTGCCGGCATCGAGGCTGCGCCCAACCCCTCGTTGATCCTCGGCGCCGTCGACCAGAGCCCGTACGCGATGGCGCAGCTGTACCAGTTCCTTGCCTCCGGTGGCGAAAGCCAGCGGCTGCACCTGGTGCGCGGCGTGCTCGACCGCGAGGGCAGGATGCTCAAGCGCTACGACAAGCCGCCGCAGCCGGCGGATTCGCGCGATGCGACCGTCGTGCGCCTGGTTACCCTCGCCATGCAGCACACGGTCACCAACGGTACCGCGCACCAGCTGGTGCGAGACGGCCTTGGCCGGCTCAACGCCGCCGGCAAGACCGGCACCAGCAACGACGGCCGCGACAGCTGGTTCGCCGGTTTCACCGGTGGCCACCTCGCGGTGGTCTGGGTCGGCAACGACCAGAACGAGATGACCGGCCTGTACGGCGCCACCGGCGCGATGCGGGTCTGGTCCGGCCTGTTCTCGCGCCTGCCCAGCGCGCCGCTGGAAGTGGGCAGCGAAGGTCTCGAATGGCAGTGGGTGGTGCAGTCCAACAGCACCGACGCATCCTGTCCCGGCGCCCGTCGCTTCGCGTTCACCAAGGGCTTTGCGCCGCCGTACCAGCCCTGCGTGCAGGCCGAACCCGAGCGAGAAAGCGGCGGCGGCTGGCGCAGCTGGTTCGGCCTGGATCCCAAGCCGCAGGATCCGGCGCGACAGGTCCCGCAGCAGTCCCCCCCGCCGCAAGAGCAACGCTGATGTCCCCCCGCATCCATTCCGCCGCCCCTCGCGGCGCACTGTCCGTTTTCCTGCTGGCGCTGGCCGCGTGCACCACGCAGCCGCCCGCGCCGCCCCCGCCCGCGCCGCTGACCACGTCCACGCCGCAACAGCAGGTCGCGGCGATTCGCGCCGCCGGCGGCGATGGTGAGGGCGAGCTGGCCGTCCAGCCGCTGCGCGACCCCAAGGTCGAGGACCTGCGCGCGAAGGCCGAACGCCTGGAAGCGCAGCAACACTACGACGATGCCGCCAGCACCCTCGACCAGGCACTGGAGATCGTCCCCGACGACCCGGCCCTGCTGCAGGAGCGCGCCGAAGCCGCGTTGCTGCAGGGCGACCACGCCCGGGCCGAGGCACTGGCCCGGCGCGCGTTCGAGACCGGCTCGCAGGTCGGCCCGCTGTGCCGCCGCCACTGGGCGACGATCGAACAGTCGCGCCTGCTCGAAAGCGACGCCGCCGGCGCCGCCGCGGCGAAGGCGAAGATCGACGCCTGCACGGTCGCCGGGGTGAACCGGTACTGAGATGGTGCAGGGGAACGAAGGGGAGAACGAGGGCCTGCTGGCCGGCCGCAGCCGCGCCGCGCTGGCCGAGGGCGGCACGCTGGCGACGCAGATCCCGGCGTTCGCCCCGCGCCCGGCGCAGCAGGACCTGGCGGCCGCCGTGGCCGATGCACTCGATGCGCGCGGCACGCTGCTCGCCGAGGCCGGCACCGGCACCGGCAAGACCTTCGCCTATCTCGTCCCGGCGCTGCTGTCGGGGCTGAAGACCATCGTCTCCACCGGCACCCGCGCGCTGCAGGACCAGCTCTACCACCGCGACCTGCCGCGGGTGCGCGACGCGCTCGGGGTCGGCATCAAGACCGCGCTGCTCAAGGGCCGCGCCAACTATCTGTGCCTGTACCGGATGGAGCGCGCGAAGGGCGAGTCGCGGTTTTCCTCGCGCGAACAGATCGGCCACTTCCAGCGCATCGTCGCCTGGGGCGGGCGCACGCGCATGGGCGACCTGGCCGAACTCGACGGTCTGCCCGACGACTCGCCGCTGCTGCCGATGGTCACCTCGACGGCGGAGAACTGCCTCGGCAGCGAGTGCCCGTTCTGGAGCGACTGCTTCGTGGTCCAGGCGCGCCAACGTGCGCAGAACGCGGACGTAGTGGTGGTCAACCACCACCTGCTGCTGGCGGACCTGGCGCTCAAGCAGGAAGGCTTCGGCGAGATACTGCCCGGCGCGCAGGCCTTCGTCGTCGACGAGGCGCACCAGCTGCCCGATCTGGCCGCGCAGTTCTTCGGCGAATCGCTGAGCGCGCGGCCGTTGGTCGAACTGGGGCGCGACGCGCTCGCCGAATGCAAGGATGTGGAAGGTTCGCTGGCGGTCGTGCAGCAGCCGGCGCGCGACCTCGAACACGCGACCCGCGCGCTGCGCGCGGCGATGGAAGGACTGCCGGCGCGCGGGACCCGCTTCCACGCGCTGCAGGATGCCGGCGTGCGCGAAGGGCTCGATGAACTGTCGCAGGCGCTGTCGCGGCTGGCCGCTGCGCTCGCCCCGCTGCGCGAGGCCGCGCCGGGCTTCGAGGCCTGCCACGTGCGCGCGCAGGACCAGCTGGCGCGGGTCGCGCGCTGGCAGGTCGAGCGCGACCTCGACGGCG
Source organism: Luteimonas lutimaris (assembly GCF_039537065.1). NCBI lineage: Bacteria > Pseudomonadati > Pseudomonadota > Gammaproteobacteria > Lysobacterales > Lysobacteraceae > Luteimonas > Luteimonas lutimaris. The sequence continues at coordinate 309,508 of NZ_BAAAZU010000003.1, forward strand.
AGCTGGATGACGCCAGCGGCGGCGGCCCGGACGACGACGTGCGCTGGTACGAGCTGTCGCCGCGCGGCTTCCGCCTGCAGCGCACGCCACTGGACGTGTCCGCGCCGCTGCGCGCGCATCGCGAGGCCTCGCGTGCGGCGTGGGTGTTCACCTCGGCCACGCTCGCGGTCGACGGCCGCTTCGACCACATCGCCACGCGGCTGGGGCTGGAAGGCCAGCACGAACTGCTCGCGCCCAGCCCTTTCGACTGGGCCCGCCAGGCGCTGTGCTACCTGCCGCCGCGGCTGCCGCAGCCGTCCGCGCGCGACTACACCGCCGCGATCGCCGAGGCGCTGCTGCCGGTGCTGCATGCCTCCCACGGCCGCGCCTTCGTCCTGTTCGCCTCGCACCGCGCGCTGCGCGAGGCCGCCGGGATCCTGCAGGGCGGGCCGTGGCCGCTGTTCGTGCAGGGCCAGGCGCCGCGCGCGCAGTTGCTGCAGCGCTTCCGCGAATCCGGCAACGGCGTGCTGCTGGGCGCGGCCAGCTTCCGCGAGGGCGTGGACGTGGCCGGCGACGCGCTGAGCGTGGTGGTGATCGACAAGCTGCCGTTCGCCGCGCCCGACGACCCGGTGTTCGAGGCGCGCCTGGATGCGATCCGCCGCGCCGGCGGCAACCCGTTCCGCGACGAGCAGCTGCCGCAGGCGGTGATTGCGCTCAAGCAGGGCGTGGGCCGCCTGATCCGCACCGAGACCGACCGCGGCGTGCTGGTGCTGTGCGACCCGCGCCTGCTCGGCAAGAGCTACGGCAAGCTGTTCCTGGACTCGATGCCGCCGTTCCCGAAGACCCGCGACGTGGCCGACGTGGAGGCCTTCTTCGCCGTCGGCGATGCGCCGGCAGGCGCGGACCTGCAGGCCTGGCCGGGCTGAGCGCCTCGGGTTTGCCCCAGCTCGCCGACCGCGCGCCGCCGGGCTAGGGTGGCGGCAGGATCGGACAGGAACGGGTGGACCCCATGGGCGGACCGACGGCCGTAGCACTCTCGGAGAGCTCCTCGCTCAACTACTGCCCGGCACCGCCGCCGCAGAACCAGGACGCGAAGGACAACTCGCAGTGGTGGGGCAACCTGTCCACGGCCGAGCAGGATCACTTCGTCAGCGCCTATCCCGACCAGGTCGGGATGATGGACGGCCTGCCGAGCGATGTCCGCCACGACGCCAACATGGCCACGCTGCGCGCCGACGCCGCCAGCGGCCACGACCAGGGCAACGCGCAGAAGCTGCTGGACCGGATCGAGGCCTCGCAGAACGGCCCGGCCAACGAGCGCATCTTCCTGATCGGCTACGAACCGCCGGGCGCGGACGGCAATCCCGACGCCAAGGTCATCGCCGCGATCGGCAACCCCGATATCGCCGACAACGTGGCCGTCTACGTGCCGGGCACCGGCACCGACCTGTCCAACGTTGGCGGCTCGATCGACCGCATGGACGACCTGCGCGCCGAGGCCGAAATGGTCCCCGGTTCAGGCGACACCTCCACCATCGTCTGGCTCGGTTACGACGCCCCGGACAGCATCCCGGCCGCGATCCAGTCCCACCACGCCACCGACGGCGCGCCGGCGCTGGTCGACTTCACCGAAGGCCTGCGCGCCTCGCACCAGGGGCCGCCGTCGCACAACACCATGATCGGGCACTCCTACGGCGCCACCGTGGTCGGTACCGCGGACGCCTCGGGCGGGCAGGGGACGAACGACGGCCTGCAGGTGGACGACGTGGTCGTCTTCGGCAGCCCCGGCATGGGCTACGAGTCGCCGGACCGCCAGGGCTGGTTCGACAGCCCGCTGGTCGACGACGTCAGCGACATGCACATCGCCGACGACCATTTCTGGGCCGGCGCCGCCAGCAACGACGTGGTCAGCTACACCGAGGTCCACGGCAACAGTCCGGTCGACTGGAGCTTCGGCGGCCAGCGCATCAGCACCGACGGCGCATCGGGCCATTCCGAATACTGGGAGCCGGGCACCGAGGCGCTGCGCAACCAGGCCTACATCGTCACCGGCAACTACGACCAGGTGGAGACGGTCAGCCGCCGCTTCGGCTGATCACGGTCGCTTGCGGCCGGCGACGCCAGAATCGGCCGCATGCCTGCCAGTCCCCGCATCCGCAGAGCATTGCCGGTCGCCACGGCGCTCGCGCTGCTGCTTGCGGCCTGCGGCCGGGTCGATGGTGGCGACGCGGCGCGCTACAGTGAACCGACACTCGACGGAACGATGCGCATGAAGACCAATACGCCAACCGCCGCGGCCACGTCGCTGCTGGGCGCGGTGGAGGATGCCGTCGGCGGCCTGTCCATCCAGCGCGAAGCGATGCAGACCCGCATCAATCGCTGCCAGGGTGCGCAGGGCGAGCAGCGCGACGACCTGTTCTATGCCTGGGTCGGCCTGCGCGGCACCGCCCACCAGGGCGACATTGCCGAACAGCTCAAGCGCCTCCACCAGCAGTGGCTCGATCGCGGCTGGACCATCACCCGCTTCCGCACGCTCGACAACGGCGGCGTCAACCTGGCCGCGACGGACCCGGACACCGGCAACACCTACATGCTCGACTCGGGTTTCGACGTCGCGCCCGATGCGGCGGTGGCGGGATTCTTCAACACGCCGTGCTTCCAGTCGGCGGAAGGCGCGGTGGATTTCGGCGAGATCACGGTGCCGTCGCGTTGACGGCCTGCATGTCGACCTGATCCAGCCCCGCGCGATTCGCGCCGTGGGCGCTGCCGACCTATCCTTGTCGCCCCGCGATCGTCGCCGGCGTCCATGAAACTGCTCGCATTCGAAACCGCCACCGAGGGCTGCTCGGTCGCCGTCCTCGTCGACGGCGACGTGCGCGAGCGCTTCGAGGTCGCGCCGCGCCGCCACGCCGAACTCGCGCTGCTGTGGGCAGGGCAGCTGCTGGCCGAGGCCGGTGTGGCCAAGGCGCAGCTCGACGCGATCGCCGTCGGCCGCGGCCCGGGGGCGTTCACCGGCGTGCGGCTGGCGATCGCGATCGCACAGGGCATCGCGCTGGCGCTGGACCGGCCGGTGGTGGCGGTCTCGACCCTCGCCGCGCTGGCGGCGCGGGCGCCGGAAGATGGTCCGGCACGCATCTTCGCCGCGATCGATGCGCGCATGGGCGAGGTGTATTCGGCCGCGTTCGAGCGTCGCGGCGGCGGGCTGGTCGCGCTGTCGCGGGAAATCGTCTGCGCCCCCGATGCGGTTGCCCTGCCGGCCGGCGATGCTCCGTGGCAGGGCGTGGGCACCGGGTTCGCCGCAGGCGAGGGTGCGCTGCCGGCGCAGCTCGGATCACGACTGTCGGCCGTCGATGCGGGTGCCTTGCCGCATGCGGCCGACGTGGCCCGGCTCGGCGCCGCCGCCTACGCGCGCGGCGAGGCGCTGCCGCCCGAGCGCGTGGAACCGGCCTACCTGCGCGACAACGTCGCCCTCACTCTCGTCGAACAGCAGGCGCTGCGCGATTCGCGCTGAGCCGGGAACCATCTCGGCTTCGCGCCGGTCACCACAGGCCACACCGGGGAGTACGGCATGACGCGGATGGGCATTGGCACGAAACGCAGCGGCACGAGAGACAGGGACACGACCGGCGCGCGCGGCTGGTTCCGGCGCGAGGGGCGGCAGTTGCTGGTGATGCTGGTCCTGCTGGCGCTGGCGCGCACCTCGTTCGCCAACCACTACGGCGTGCCCAGCGGTTCGATGGAGTACACCCTGATGCCCGGCGACCACGTCGTGGTCGACATGAGCGCCTACGGCCTGCGCGTCCCCTTCACCGATATCACCCTGGTGCCGCGCGGTCGGCCCGGGCGCGGCGACATCGCCGTGTTCAAGTCGCCGGCCGACGGCGTGCGGCTGATCAAGCGCGTGGTTGCGGTGGGCGGCGACCGGGTCTCGCTCGCCGGCGGCCACCTGTCGATCAACGGCGAGGCGCTGGCCGAACCCGGCGCGGCGGACGTGGAGCAGTTCGGCGACCGCTCCGCGCGCCTGAACCTCGACATGGGTGGCGGCCCGGACATCGACGGCCTGGTCGTGCCGGCGGGGCAGGTGCTGGTGGTCGGCGACCATCGCGGCAACAGCGTCGACGGCCGCTACTTCGGCTTCGTGCCGGCCTCGGCGCTGTACGCGCGCGCGGTGGGCGTGTTCTGGCGCCGCGGCGAGGGTCCGGTGTGGAAGCCGCTGTGAGCGCTCAGCGCTCGTCGAGCAGCTCGCCGCCGGGCAGGAAGTTCCACGTGCGCGTCACGTGCAGCACGTCGATGTTCTCGTCGGTCTTCGGCAGCGGCGGGTAGGGCTCGGCGAGTTTGGCGATCCGCAGCGCGGCGTCGTCGAGCAGCTTGATGCCGCTGGACTGGATCACGTCGGCGCGCTCGACCGAGCCGTCGCGGCGGATCGCCACGCTGATCACCAGCGTGCCGGCTAGCTTGCGTCGACGCGCTTCGTCGGGATAGTTGAGATTGCCCACGCGCTCGACCCGGTCCACCCACGCGCGCAGGTAGCCGGCCCAGGCGTACTCGGTGGTGCTGGCCGAGACGAACTTGCGCTTCGGCCGCTTGGCGTAGCGCTCCGAGCGCAGGTGGATCTCGGCCGCCAGCCGCGCCATCGCCAGGTCGTGCTGGATCTTTTCCTCGCCGCGCGCCAGCGGGGTTTCCTCGGCCTCGGGGCGTGCATCCGGCGTCGGCATCGGCTGTTCCGCGCGCACGCTGCTGACCACGCGCGCCTCCGGCGGCGGCTGCGGCGCCGGCGACTGCGCGCGCATCGGCCGCGGCGCCACGCCCGATTCGGCCTGCGCCACCACGCCGGCCTGCGCGTCGCGCGGGCGGTTGGTCTTCTCGTGTTCGCCGCCGCCCTGGTTGTTGGCCTGGGCGAGGAAGTCGGCCTGTTTGGGCGTCAGTTCGGTCTGCGTCTGGGTCAGGATCACGTCCAGCGTCGGCAGCACCGGCGCGGCGTCGTTGAGCGCAAAGCCGACGCCGAGGATCAGCATCCCGTGCAGCAGCAGCGACAGCACCATGGTCGCGCTCAGGCGCTGGCGGTCACCGATGACGGGGGGAGTGGTGACGGCGGCGCTCATTCCCGGGAGCCGGGACTCGGGACTCGGGACTCGGGACTCGGCGCAGCAGCGCCCCCTTTCTCGAGTCCTCCGGCTTCGATCGCATCGAACAGCATCCCGGCGATGTTCAGCCCGAACTGCGCATCCAGCTCCCGGATGCAGGTCGGGCTGGTGACGTTGACTTCGGTCAGCCAGTCGCCGATCACGTCCAGGCCGACGAAGCGCATCCCGCGTTCGCGCATCCGCGGACCGACCTGGGCGGCGATCCAGCGGTCGCGCTCGGTCAGCGGCCGGCCCTCGCCGCGGCCGCCGGCGGCGAGGTTGCCGCGGAACTCGTCGCCCTGCGGGATCCGCGCCAGGCAGTAGTCCACCGGTTCGCCGTCGACCAGCAGGATGCGCTTGTCGCCACCGGTGATCTCCGGCAGGTAGCGCTGGGCCATCGCCAGGTGGCGGCCGCCGTCGGTGAGGGTCTCGAGGATAACGTTGAGATTGGACTCGCCGGCGCGGGCGCGGAAGATCGAGCGCCCGCCCATGCCGTCGAGCGGCTTGAGCACCGCGTCGCCGTGCTCGGCAACGAAGGCCTTGAGCGCGGCCGCCTCGCGGCTGACCAGGGTCGGCGGGCAGCACTGCGGGAATTCCAGCGCGGCGAGTTTTTCGTTGAAGTCGCGCAGGCCCTGCGGATCATTGACCACCTGCGCGCCCTGGCGCTGCATGAAGCCCAGCAGCTGGGTGTCGTGGATGAAGTCGGCGTCGACCGGCGGATCCTTGCGCATCAGCACCACGTCGCCCGGTCCGGGGGTGCGATGTGATGGTTGTCCCAGTTCGAACCAGTCGCGCGGATCGTCACGGACCACCAGCGGCGCCACCAGCGCCACTGCCTCGCCGCCGCGCATCGACAGCCCGCCCGGCACGACGTAATGCAACCGGTGGCCGCGGCGCTGCGCTTCGAGCAGCATGGCGAACGTGGAGTCCTTGGCGATCTTCACCGACTCGATCGGGTCCATCACGACGATGACGTCGAGTGTCATTCAGAGCGTTCCGCGGCAGATTCTGACAAATGTTAACAGCCGCTTTGGCCGATGTTGCGGACTGCGTGGCATTTACCTTCACCGCGCTGCCGCCAGCGCTTGACAGTGTGGCGGCCGACTGGGATATAAGACGGTTTGCAGCGGCGCCGGCATTCACGAAGCGCTGCGCATGGGGGAATACGAAGATGACGCAAGACGACAGTCGCGCCGGCAGCCTCGGGGGCCTGCGGGTGATGGTGATCGACGACTCGAAAACGATCCGCCGCACCGCCGAAACCCTGCTCAAGCGCGAGGGCGCCGAGGTCACGACCGCGACCGACGGCTTCGAGGCGCTCGCCAAGATCGCCGACCAGAAGCCGCAGATCATCTTCGTCGACATCATGATGCCGCGCCTGGATGGCTACCAGACCTGCGCGCTGATCAAGAACAACCAGGTGTTCAAGCAGACGCCGGTGATCATGCTGTCCTCCAAGGACGGCCTGTTCGACAAGGCGCGCGGGCGCATCGTGGGCTCCGAGCAGTACGTCACCAAACCATTCACGCGCGAGGAACTCCTCGACGCGATCCGCAAGCACGTCAACAACGCCTGACCGGGGGGTAGGGCACACAATGGCAAAAATCCTGCTGATCGAGGACTCGCCGACCGACACGGCGGTGCTCACCCAGCTGCTCGAGCGCAACGGCCACCAGGTGCTGGCATCCGGCAGCGCCGAGGACGGCATCGAGACCTGCAAGCGCGAGCTGCCCGACCTGGTGCTGATGGACGTGGTGCTGCCGGGCATGAACGGCTTCCAGGCCACGCGCGCGCTGTCGCGCGACAGCGCCACCAGCAAGATCCCGGTGCTGATCGTCAGCACCAAGGGCATGGAGACCGACAAGGCCTGGGGCATGCGCCAGGGTGCGCGCGACTACATCGTCAAGCCGCCGAACGAGGGCGAGCTGGTGGCGCGCATCAACGAGCTACTCGGCGGCTGACATGGCCCGCCGCCACCACAACCGCAAGCCGGACGCCGCGAGCCGCAAGCCCGCAGCCGCGTCTGCGCGCGCCGGCCGCGACAGCGCGCCGGCCGATCCGTTCGAGATCCTCGTCGACTACGAGCGCAGGAGCCTGGCGCACGTCGCCGGCCTGCCCGAGCAGCTCGACGCGCCGGGCCTGTGGCGCGGCGTCGGCTACCGCGTCGGCCAGCGCCGGCTGGCGTCGGGTTTCGACGAGGTGGTCGAGATCCTGCCGATGCCGCAGGTCACGCCGGTGCCGGGCTCGCAGCCTTGGATGCTTGGCGTGGCCAACATCCGCGGCAACCTGCTGCCGACCGTCGACCTCAAGCAGTTCCTCGAGGGCGAGCGCACCGTGCTGCACGAGGGCCAGCGCGTGCTGGTCGTGCGCCAGCCCGGCGGCGACGTCGCGGTGACGATCGACGAGCTGTTCGGGCAGCGTTCCTTCCTCGAGGAACAGCTGCTGCCCGCCGATGAACTGCCCGCCAGCCCGCTGGCCGAAGGACGCTACGTCCATTTCGTCGACCGGGCCTACCGCCTGGCCGGCCACGCATGGGGTGTCTTCAGCCTGGACAGGCTGGCGCGCACGCCCGAATTCCGACAAGCCGCGGCCTGATCGCCGCATGACAACGCACGCACCGCAGGATCCCGAGGTCACAACATGAGCACTGTAATGGACACCGTTGCCGGCAAGGGCCGCAACATGGGTACCAACTTCTGGCTGATCGTGCTGGCGATTTCACTGGTCGTGTTCGGTGCCAACACCGGTTATGCGACGTGGAAGGCGGCGCGGCTGGGCGGCGCCAGTACCGCGGCCTCGAACCTGCAGCTCAACTCGCAGCGGCTGGCCAACCAGGGCCGCGAGGCGGTCGAGGGCAACAAGGCGGCGTTCGACGCGTTCAAGGTGACCAAGACCGAGGTCGATTCGGACATCTCCGAGCTCAACAGCAATTTCGGCGACACCACCGGTGTGTCCGGCCCGATCGCCAAGGTCAGCCAGACCTGGGCGCCGCTGGCCAAGAACGCCGACGCGGTGATCGCCAGCGAGGCCGCGGTACTGGCGCTGGCCGGCAACGCCGATCGCTTCTCGCAGGGCATCCCGCAGCTGCAGGCGCAGCTCGACGAGGTGGTGCGCGCGATGTCGTCCAGTGGTTCGGCCTCGTCGCAGATCTACATCGCGCTGCGCCAGAACGTGCTGGCCGGCAACCTGGCCCGCCGCGTCACCGAGGTGCGCGCCGGCGGCTCCGGCGCCGCGGTGGCGGGACAGGCGCTGGCGCGCGACGCCAACGTGTTCGAGCAGGTGCTCGCCGGCCTGAAGTCCGGCGACGATGCGATGAACGTCCAGCCGCTGTCGAACTCCAATGCCGTGGCCGCGCTGAACAAGGCCACCGCGCAGTGGACGACGATGAAGAAGGACCTCGACGCGATCCTCGGCAGCTCGCAGGAGCTGTTCGGCGCGCAGAACGCGGCCGCCTCGCTCACCACCGGCTCGGACAAGCTGCTGTCCGACAGCCGCGACCTGTTCCAGGCCTTCACCGCCTTCGGCTCGCTGCGTGACAAGAGCCTGCTGGGCAACATCTGGATCAGCATCATCTTCGGTGCGCTGGCCATCGTCGCCATCGTCGGCCTGATCTTCAGCATCAACCGCGCGCAGCGGCAGCGCTACGAAACCACGATGGAGCTCAACAACCGCAACCAGGAGGCGATCATGCGCCTGCTGGACGAAATGGGCTCGCTCGCCGAAGGCGACCTGACGGTGAAGGCGACGGTAACCGAGGACATGACCGGCGCGATCGCCGACTCGATCAACTTCGCCGTCGAGCAGCTGCGCAGCCTGGTGCAGACGATCAACGACACATCGGTGCAGGTCGCGTCCAGCGCGCAGGAAACGCAGGCCACCGCCATGCACCTGGCCGAGGCCGCCGAACACCAGGCGCAGGAAATCAACTCCGCGTCGGACCGCATCAACGAAATCGCCGCCAGCATCAACCAGGTGTCGAAGAACTCCGCCGAGTCGGCCGACGTGGCCCATCGCTCGGTGCAGATCGCGACCAAGGGCGCGGGCGTGGTGCGCGAAACGATCGCCGGCATGGACTCCATCCGCGACCAGATCCAGGAAACCTCCAAGCGCATCAAGCGCCTGGGCGAGTCGTCGCAGGAGATCGGCTCGATCGTCGAACTGATCAACGACATCTCCGAGCAGACCAACATCCTCGCGCTCAACGCGGCCATCCAGGCGGCGTCGGCGGGCGAGGCGGGCCGCGGCTTCGCGGTGGTGGCCGACGAAGTGCAGCGACTGGCCGAGCGCTCGTCCAACGCGACCAAGCGCATCGAATCGCTGGTGCAGGCGATCCAGTCCGACACCAACGAAGCGGTCAGCTCGATGGAGCAGACGACTTCCGAGGTGGTCGCCGGTGCGCGACTGGCCGAGGACGCCGGCACCGCGCTGGGCGAGATCGAAAACGTGTCGACCAGCCTGGCCGACCTCATCCAGGGGATTTCCAGCGCCGCGCAGCAGCAATCGGCCGCGGCGACCAACATCACCAGCACGATGAACACCATTCAGTCGATCACCGCGCAGACCTCGCAGGGCGCCAACCAGACCGCCGAATCGATCGGCAACCTGGCCCAGCTCGCCGCGGACCTGCGCCGTTCGGTCGCCGACTTCAAGCTGCCGGCCTGAGCGCGGGAAGACCGATAGCATGACCGGTATTCGTCAGCCTCGAAGCGGTGCGTCCGGCGGCAGCGGCCATGGCCGCGATGCCTGCCGGTCGCGGCCGTGGCCGCTCCCACAAGGAAGTGCCCGATGACTGCGCTGCGCGACGCCATCGACTACACCACGCTGGGCTGGGTCAAGCCGGAGCTCGACGAGACCCTGCGCCAGGCGCGGATCGAGATCGAAGGCTTCGTCGACGACCCCGCCGACACCAGCCGCATGCGTTTTTGCGCCAGCTACCTGCACCAGGTGCAGGGCACGCTGCGCATGGTCGAGCTGTACGCGCCGGCGATGGTCACCGAGGAAATGGAGCGCCTGGCGCAGGCGCTGCAGCACGGCGAGACCGCCGACCGCGACGCCGCCTGCGCGACGCTGATGCGCGGCGTGGTGCTGCTGCCCGACTACCTGGAGCGCCTGCAGAGCGGGCACAAGGACATTCCGATCGTCCTGCTGCCGCTGCTCAACGAACTGCGCGCCGCCCGCGGCGAGCAGGGGCTGAGCGAGAGCGTGCTGTTCGCGCCCGACCTGGCGCGGCCGCTGCCTTCGAACGTGCCCGCCGCCAACGGTCGCGCGCGCAGTACGGATGTGCTGCCGCTGCTCGAACGCCTGTCCATCGCCATCAACGAGTGGCCGCAGGACGGCGCACCGAAGGACTCCGCGGAGATCGGCGCGGCCATCGACGCGCTGTTCGTGCGCACCGGGCAGGACGAAACCCGGCGCATGCTGTGGGTCGCCGGCTCCGTGGCGACCGCCCTGCGCGACGGCGCGATAAAGCCCACGCCCGGCCTGCGCCAGGCCTTCGCCAGCGTGCAGCGCGAGGCGCGCCGCCAGTTCGAGGACGACGGTTTTGGCATCCCGCGCCCGGAGACCACGCTCGAACCGACCCGCCAGCTGCTCTACCACGTCGCCCACAGCGACGCGGCGCATCCGGCGCTGCAGGAGCTGCGCGAGACCTTCGACCTCGACGCTGCGCAGCCCACCGAAAGCGAGATCAGCCACGCCCAGGGCAGCCTGAGCGGACGCAACCGCGCGCTGCTCGACACCGTGTCCGCCGCGGTGAAGGAAGACCTGCTGCGGGTCAAGGACGTGCTCGACCTGCACCTGCGCACCAACGCCTCCAACGTCGGCGCGCTGCAGCCGCAGGTCGAGGCGCTGGGCCGCGTTGCCGATACCCTGGGCATGCTCGGCCTGGGCGTGGCGCGCAACGTGGTGCAGCAGCAGCGCGATGCGATGGACGCCATCGTCCGCGGCGACCGCGTCGCCGACGAAGGCGCGCTGCTCGACGTCGCCGGCGCGCTGCTCTACGTCGACGCCACGCTCGACGACCAGGTCGCGCGCCTGGGCGACAGCGATGCCGGCGCCGGCGGCAGCCAGGACGACCTGTTCTCGAACGAATCGCGCAAGGTGGTCGAAGTCATCGCCCGCGAGGCGATCGCCAACTTCGCCGACGCGCGCCAGGCCTTCGTCGCCTTCGTCGAAACCAGCTGGGACCACGGCGAACTGGTCGAAGTGCCGCGCCTGCTGCAGGAAGTCGCCGGCGCCATGGCGATGCTGGAGCTGCCACAGGCCGCCGCGTATCTCGCCGGCGTGCGCATGTATACCGAGGTCGAGCTGCTCGGCCGCAAGCGCGTGCCCAACGGCCGCCAGCTCGACACTTTCGCCGATGCGCTGGCGAGCCTGGAGTACTACCTCGAGGCGCTGCGCGAGAACCGCCTGAACCGCGAAAGCATCCTAGACATCGCCCGCGGCAGCCTCGAGTCGCTCGGCTACTGGCCGCTGCCCGACGTGCAGGCGCCCGCCGCGGAAGCGGACGAAGCGGCCCCGGTCGACGCGCAAGACCCATCGGCGCAGGCCGCCGACATCGACCGCAACGTTGCCGCCTTCATCGACCGCAGCCTCGACCAGGCGCGGGCGCCGCAGGCGGATTCCGCGTCCGCGGCGCCGGCGGCAGCCGTGAGCGGCGGTTTCGAGACCACCGGCGACGAAATCGACGACGAGATCCGCGAGGTGTTCCTCGAGGAATTCGGCGAGGAAATCGACAACCTCGACCGGATGCTGCCGGTCTGGCGCGAGAAGCCCGAGGACATGGAGCGCCTGCGCCCGATCCGGCGCGTGTTCCACACCCTCAAGGGCAGCGGCCGGCTGGTCGGCGCGCGCACGCTGGGCGAGTTCAGCTGGAAGGTCGAGAACATGCTCAACCGCGTGCTGGACGGCACGCGCGAAGCAAGCCCGGCCGTGATCGCGATGGTCGACCAGGCGTTCTTCACGCTGCCGCAGCTGCTGGCCGCGCTGCAGGGCACCGCATCCGTGCAGGCCGACCTGGAAGGCATGCAGGCGCTGGCCGACCGCATTGCCGGGGGCGAGGAAGTCTTCCCGGCGCCGGCCGTGCCGGCCGCCGCGGAGGCGGTGGCTGCCGAAACACCCGCTGCCGAAGCCGCCGAACCCGCGGCCGAAGGCGAGGGCACGCTGCCCGCGTCCGTGGACGCGCTGCTGCTGGAGATCCTCGACGCCGAGGTCACCGGCCACCTGGCGACCGTCGAAGACTGGCTGGTGCAGGCGCGCTCCGCGCCGATGCCGGCCACCGATGCGCTGATGCGCGCCATGCACACGATGAACGGCGCCTTCGCGATGACCGAAGTGCCGGCGATCACCGACGCGCTCAGCCCCGCAGAAGCCTACGTCCGGCGCCTGCTGGCCTCGCGCGGCGAGGCCGGCGACGACGCAGTCGCCGCGCTCGGCGAACTGGCTGGACTGATCCGCAGCACCGTCGCCGCCCTGCACGCACCCGCGCCGCAGGTCCCGGTCTGCGCCGCGCTTGCCGCGCGCCTGGCGGCCCTGCGCGACAGCCTGCCCGAAGCGGCCGCGCCGGTGGAAACGCCGGCCATCCCTGAATCCATCGAACCCGAGCCGGAAGACGGCATCGACGCCGGCGCGCAGCTGACTGCCAACGACCTCAGCGCCTACGGCGACCTGGCCCAGCCTGCCGAACCGGCAGACGATGCCGCGCGGATCGAAGCCGAACGCATCGAAGCCGAGCGCCTTGAAGCCAAACGTCTTGAGGCCGAACGTCTCGAGGCCGAACGTGCCGAAGCCGAACGCCTTGAAGCCGAACGTGCCGAAGCGGAACGTCTTGAAGCCGAGCGCGTCGAGGCCGAGCGCCTTGAAGCCGAACGTGTAGAGGCCGAGCGTCTCGAGGCCGAACGTGCCGAAGCCGAACGCCTTGAAGCCGAGCGTGCCGAAGCGGAACGTCTTGAAGCCGAGCGTCTCGAAGCCGAACGTGCAGAAGCCGAACGTGCCGAAGCCGAACGCCTTGAGGCCGAACGTGCGGAGGCAGAGCGCCTCGCGGCCGAACGCGCCGAGGCCGAGCGACTTGCAGCCGAGCGCGCGGAGACGGAACGCCTTGCTGCCGAACGTACCGAAGCCGAGCGCGCAGAGGCGGAGCGCCTCGCGGCCGAACGCGCCGAAGTCGAGCGACTTGAAGCCGAGCGCGCGGAGACGGAACGGCGCGCCGCCGAGCGTGCCGAAGCAGAACGCCTTGAAGCCGAACGTCTCGAGATCGAACGCATCGAGGCCGAACGCCTTGAAGCCGAGCGCATCGAGTTCGAGCGCATCGAGGCCGAACGCCTTGAAGCCGAGCGCATCGAGTTTGAGCGCTTGGAAGCGGAGCGCGTCGAAGCCGAACGTGCAGAGGCTGAGCGCGCCGAAGCCGAGCGTGCAGAGGCAGAACGCGTCGAAGCCGAGCGCGTCGAAGCCGAGCGTGCGGAAGCCGAGCGCGCCGAGGCCGAACGCCTTGAAGCCGAGCGTGCCGAAGCCGAACGCCTGGAAACCGAGCGCGCCGAAATCGAGCGCCTCGAAGCCGCGCGCGCCGCGGTCGAAAGGATGCCCGCCGCAGAAGACGCCGCCGAATCCGGCGCCGTCGTCGAATCGGACATCGCGCCGCATCACGCCGCGCACGCGGCGGAAGAAGACCCGGACGCCGCCTTCGAGATGGGCGAGCTCGATCCGGAGCTGGTCGACATCTTCGTCGAGGAAGCCAGCGACCTGCTCGACCATTCCGACGGCCTGCTCGCACAGCTGCGCGACAACCCCACCGAGCGCGAAACCCTGGTCGGCCTGCAGCGCGACCTGCACACGATCAAGGGCGGTGCGCGCATGGCCGGCGTCATGGCCGTGGGCGAACTCGGCCACGCCATGGAGTCGCTGCTCGAATCGGTGGTCGAACTGCGCGGCGAACTCGGCCACGACGGCATCCCGTTGCTCGAGCGCGGCTTCGACCGCCTGCACGCGATGGTCACGCGCGTCGGCGCGCGCCACGCCATCGGCGCATCCGAGACGCTGATCGAGGAGTTCAACGCACGCGCCCTCGGCCGGGCGGCGCCGGAAACCGCCGCCGCGGAGACAGGTGCGTCCGCCGCCGTTGCCGCGCCTGCGCCGCGCGTACAGGCCCCGGTTGTCGCACTGAAGCCGTTGTCCGCGCCGATCGGCGATACGCCGGTCACCGACGACGACGACATCAGCGTGCGCGCGCCGCAGGAGCAGGTGCGCATCCGTGCCGACCTGCTCGACCAGCTGGTCAACTACGCCGGCGAGGTGGCGATCTACCGCGCCCGCCTGGAACAGCAGCTGGGCGCGTTCCGCGGCGCGATGGGCGAGATGGAGCAGACCAACATGCGTCTGCGCGACCAGCTGCGCCGCCTGGACATCGAGACCGAAGCGCAGATCATCGCCCGCTACCAGCGCGAGCATGAAACCGTCGATGCCACCTTCGACCCGCTCGAGCTCGACCGCTTCTCCACCCTGCAGCAGCTCTCGCGCGCGCTGGGCGAGTCTGCAGCCGACATGTCGAGCCTGCAGGGCACGCTCGACGACCTGACCCGCCAGTACGAAACCCTGCTGCTGCAGCAGTCGCGCGTGAGCTCGGACCTGCAGCAGGGCCTGATGCGCACCCGCATGGTGCCGTTCGACGCGCTGGTGCCGCGCCTGCGCCGCGTGGTCCGCCAGGCCGCCGGCGAGACCGGCAAGCAGGTGCAGCTCAAGCTCGACGGCGCCCAGGGCGAACTCGACCGCAACGTGCTCGAGCACATGACCGCGCCGCTGGAGCACATGCTGCGCAACGCGGTCGCGCACGGGCTGGAAACCCCGCCGCAGCGCCGCAAGGCGAACAAGAACGAGGAAGGCACGGTCCGTATCTCGGTGCGCCGTGAAGGTTCGGAAGTGGTGCTGGAGATCGGCGACGATGGCCGCGGCCTGGATCGCGGGGCGATCCGCCGCCGCGGCGAGGAGCGCGGACTGATTGGCGCCAACGCGGTGCTGGCCGACAGCGACCTCGACGCGCTGATCTTCGAGCCCGGCTTCTCCACCGTCGACGAGGTCAGCCGCCTGGCCGGCCGCGGCGTCGGCATGGACGTGGTCGCGAGCGAAGTGCGCCAGCTTGGCGGCACTCTCGACATCGCCTCGCGCGCGGGCGAAGGCACCACCTTCACCCTGCGCCTGCCGCAGACGCTGGCGGTCACGCAGGCGGTGTTCGTCAAGATCGGCGAGACCAGCTTCGCGGTGCCGATCGCCTCGGTGCGCGGCGTTGGCCGCATCGCCCGCGAAGATTTCGCCAAGCCCGGCGCCAGCTACGGCTACGGCGGCGAGGACTACGCGGTGCACGACCTCGGCAGCCTGGTCGGACAGGGCATGGCGAAGGCCGAGGGCCAGCTGCAGATGCCGCTGCTGCTGATCCGCTCCGGCGACCTGCGCGCGGCGGTGGCGGTCGACCAGATCGTCGGCAGCCGCGAAATCGTGGTCAAGCCGGTGGGTCCGCAGGTGGCGTCGATCCCGGGCATCTTCGGCGCCACGATCATGGGCGACGGCTCGGTCGTGGTGATCCTGGACGTGGCCCCGCTCGCGCGTCGCCGCGCCGCGCAGCCGCGCGAGGTGGAACCGGCGCCGGTGGTCGAAACCCATCGCGTGCCGCTGGTGATGGTGGTCGACGACTCGATCACCATGCGCAAGGTCACCGGCCGCGTGCTGGAGCGCCACAACTTCGAGGTCGCCACCGCGAAGGACGGCATCGACGCGCTCGAACGCATGGAAGAACGCGTGCCCGACCTGATGCTGCTCGACATCGAGATGCCTCGCATGGACGGCTACGAGCTGGCCACGCAGATGAAGTCCGACCCGCGCCTGCGCAACGTGCCGATCGTGATGATCACCTCGCGTACCGGCGAGAAACATCGCCAGCGCGCCCTGGACATCGGCGTCGAACGCTACCTCGGCAAGCCGTACCAGGAGAACGAACTCGTGCGCAACGTCTACGAACTGCTCAACCTGCAGCCGCGCGACGATGAGTGAGCGCGACGCACCGCGGGTCGTGCTGCTGGCGCGCGCGGGCGATGCGCGCGACCGCCTCGGCGAGGCGCTGGCGCAGGCCGGTGCCGAGGTTGCACTGGTGGCCGATCCGGCTTCGGGCGACCCCCGCGAGGCCGTCGACAGCCATCCGCAGGCGGTGCTGGTGGCGCTGGAACCCGCGGTGGAGGCGGCGCTGGAGCGCTACGACGCGCTGCTGTCCGACCCCGCCATCGCGGTGATCTTCGAGGAGGCCGAACTGGCCGCGCAGCGCACCGGCTGGGACGCGGCGCGCTGGGTGCGCCACCTGTCCGCCAAGCTGCACCGCCACGACGACGTGCTGCCGCCGGGCGCCGACGAGGAAGGCGACCTGCAGCCTTCGCCCGGAGCGCTGCCGCCGCCGCGCGCCGCGGGCGGGCTGGACATCGCCCCGTTCGCCGAGCAGGCGCAGGCCCTTGCCGGCGAGGTGCCGCGTGACGAGGGCCTGGAGCCGGAGGTCCGGCTCGAACCGGAGGCCGCGGACGCGCTGTCGCTGGCCGACGACGCGCCCGCCGAAGCGGCGCCGGAACCCGAATACGACGTGGCCGGCGAACTGCCGCCGGCGGCGGAGGACCCCGGACTGGACGCGGAAGACCTGTCCGGCCTGTCCGAAGACAGCCTGACCTTCGAGGCGGTCGTCGACGACGATGCCGGATCTGGGCTGTCCGGAGACGATGCGGACGCGTCGCTGGAAATGGCGTCGTGGGACGCCGGCGATGGCGCACACGCCGACAATGACGTCGAACTGGTCGACGTCGACGCGCTGCTGGCTTCGATGCAGGCCGGCGGATCGGATGGCGACGCTGTCGCGGACGAGTCGCCGGACGCCGTCTCCTCCGATGATGCGCCCGCGCCGCCGTCGCCGCCGCGCACGGCAGCGGAAATCGATCTGGACGCCCTCGAAGCACGCGTGTCGTCGCTGTCGCTGGCCGACGTTGACAGCTATGGGCACGGCCCGGAGCGCGGCGCGGTCCTGGTCGAGGGCGGGCTCGGCGGACCTGACGCCGTGCGCCAACTGCTGGCCGCGATCCCGGAGGGCTTCCCGCGCCCGGTACTCGTGCGGCTGCAGCTGGACGGCGGCCGCTACGATCGCCTGGTCAAGCAGATGGCGCGTGCGGCGCAGGTCCCGGTCGCCCTGGCCGAAGCCGGCCACGCCGCAGAGGCCGGTACCGTCTACTTCATTCCGCCGGATATTTCGCTGGAGCGGGATCGTTCCCGGCTGGTATTCGTCGCCGACGAAAGTCGCTCGAAGCCGCTGCTCGACGCGCTGCCGCCCGCCGACAGCGCGCTGCTGCTGTTGAGCGGCAGCAGCGTGGACAGCGTCGGCGCGGGCATGGCGCAGGTCGCGTCGGGCCTGCTGGTGGCCGGGCAGGCGCTCGACGGCTGCTACGACCCGGCCGCGTCCACCGCACTGATCGCGCACGGCGCCGCCACGGCGATGCCGGCGGAGCTGGCCGGGCAACTTGCCGCGCGCTGGCCGTCCTGAGACCGAGGCAAGCATGAACACACAGAGCCAGAACGCAGCCGTCCAGGACGTCCGCGGCGTGCTGATCCAGATCGAGGGCGTGCGCCTGCTGCTGCCCAACGCGACCATCGCCGAAGTGCTGTCCTACGCCGATCCGGAGCCGGTCGAAAATGCACCGGCCTGGCTGCTGGGCCGGATCCGCTGGCGCGGCTGGCAGCTGCCGCTGGTGTCGTTCGCGCGCATCGCCGGCCTGGCCGAGGAGCAGGGCGGCCTGGGCAGCAAGGTCGCCGTGCTCAAGGCGCTGGGTGGCGACGAAAAACTCCCGCATTTCGCGATGCTGACCCAGGGCTTCCCGCGTCTGGTCACGGTGTCGCGCGAGACGCTGGTGGCGGATGCCAGTGACAACGGCGAACTGCCCAACGGCGTGCGCGCGCGCGTGCTGCTCAACGACGACGTCGCGCTGGTCCCCGATATCGGGGTGGTCGAGGCCTCCCTGCACGAAGCACTGGCCGCCTGACCCGCAGGCCCCCAGCGGCGGCAATAGCAGCCATCAACCCCATGGTCTCTGTGGGAGCGGCCATGGCCGCGATGCCCTTGAGGCGCGAACTGCTGAACCCTGGCCCGGCCCGTTCCGCGCCGACCGCGCCTACAGATCCCCGAACCGCGCCTGCAGCGCTGCGATCGCCGCCATGCCTGCCGTTTCCGTGCGCAGGATGCGCGGACCCAGTCGCAGGCCGCCGAAGCCGCCGCCTTCCAGCGTCGCGCGGTCGCGTGGCGACCAGCCGCCCTCGGGGCCGGTCGCCAGGACCAGCGGGCGTGCGCCGGGTGCAGGCAGCGTCGCGATGCCGGCCGCCGCCTCCGGGTCCAGGGTCAGGCGCAGACTGTCGCCGGGCAGCGCGGCCAGCGCCGCGGCCAGCGGCCGGGGCGAGGCAACGTCGGGCACCCGCGCGCGCCCGCTCTGTTCGCAGGCCGACACCACCACGCTGCGCCAGTGCGCGAGCCGCTTGGCGGCGCGCTCGCCTTCCAGCCGGACCTCGCTGCGCTCCGAGCTGACCGGCACGAAGCCGGCCACGCCCAATTCGGTCGCTTTCTGCAGGATCCAGTCCATCTTTTCGCCGCGCGCGATGCCCTGCAGCAGGACGATGCGCAGCGGCGATTCGTTGTCGACCGCGCGCACGCCGGTGACCTCGGCCTCACCGCCGCGCTTGTCGGCGACGACGATGCGCGCGTCGTAATCGTGGCCGTCGCCGTTGAACAGCACGCAGCCGTCGCCGACGCCCAGCCGCAGCACCCGCAGCAGGTGCGCCGCGGCGCCCTCCGGCAGCGCCACCCGCGCGCCGACCGCCAGCGCCGCATCGACGTGGGCGCGGTTCACGCGCATGGCAAAGTCTCTTTGTTGCCACCGATCAACGCGGATGCACGCGGACGAGGCAGGGCAAAACGAAAGGTGATGGCGTTGTTCTTCACTGGTTCCCCCGCTTTATCCGTATCAATCCGCGTCAATCCGTGGCCAATCAACAACCGGCCGGCTGCCGTTTCAGGCAGCCCCGGCCGCCTCGATTGCCGCGCGCGTGGCGTCTGCCAGCAGGGCGAGCTGGTCGTCGTCGATGCAGTACGGCGGCATCCAGTACAGCACGTCGCCCAGCGGCCGCAGCAGTACGCCGCGGTCGAGCGCGGCGCGGTACATGCGCGGGCCGCGGAGGTTGGCGATTTCCACCGCATTGCCATCCTCGCGGGCGCCGGGCTCGGGGTGCAGTTCGATCGCGAGGATCATCCCGGCCTGGCGCACGTCCGCGACCAGTGGATGGTTCGCGAACGGCGTGGCCAGCTGCGCCATCTTCGCCGCGGTCTCGCGGTTGCGCGCGAGCACGTTGTCGCTGTCGAAGATATCGAGCGAGGCGAGCGCCGCGGCGCAGGCCAGCGGGTTGCCGGAATAGCTGTGCGAGTGCAGGAAGGCGCGCTCGCGCGAGTCGTCGAGGAAGCCGTCGTAGATCGCCTGCGTGGCCAGCACCGCGCACAGCGGCAGGAAGCCGCCGGTCAGGCCCTTCGACAGGCACAGCAGGTCCGGCTGGATGCCTGCCTGCTCGCAGGCGAACATCGTGCCGGTGCGGCCGAAGCCGACCGCGATTTCGTCGGCGATCAGGAACACGCCGTGCACGTCGCACAGCTCGCGTACGCGCCTGAGGTACACCGGGTCGTGCATGCGCATGCCGCCGGCGCACTGCACGCGCGGCTCCAGGATCAGCGCGCAGACCTCGCCGGCGTGCTCGTCGAGCAGGTGCGCCAGCGCGTCCGCGGCTTCCTCCGCGCAGGCTGCGGGCGACTGGCCCGGACGCGCGTTGAAGGCATCGGGCGAGGGCGCGAACAGCGGTTCCAGCAGCAGCGGCGCATAGACGCGGCGGTACAGCGGGATGTCGCCCACCGACAGCGCGCCGATCGTCTCGCCGTGGTAGCTGTTGTGCAGCGAGACGAAGCGCGTGCGCCGCGGCTCGTCGCCGCGGTTGCGGAACCAGTGGAAGGCCATCTTCAGCGCCACCTCGACGCCGGCCGAGCCGTTGTCGGCATAGAACACCTTGGCCAGCGGATCGCGCCCGTCCTGGCGCGGCGCGATCGCGAGCAGGCGCTCGGCCAGTTCCACCGCCGGCGGATGCGAGCAGCCGGCCAGGATCACCTGTTCCAGCGTGCGCGCCTGCCGCGCGACGGCCTCGGCGATGCGCGGCTCGGCGTGGCCGAACAGGTTGGTCCACCAGCTGCTCACCGCGTCCAGCGTGCGGCTGCCGTCGTGGCCGACCAGCCAGGCGCCCTCGCCGCGCGCCACCGGCA
The DNA here is from genome assembly GCF_039537065.1 of Luteimonas lutimaris. Lineage (NCBI taxonomy): Bacteria > Pseudomonadati > Pseudomonadota > Gammaproteobacteria > Lysobacterales > Lysobacteraceae > Luteimonas > Luteimonas lutimaris. The sequence continues at coordinate 329,965 of NZ_BAAAZU010000003.1, forward strand.
GCAGCGGCAGGGCGTCGCCGTGGCGGCCGTCCGCCGCCGCGCCATGGGAGAGGTGTTCGCGCATCTGCGTGCAGGGATGCCAGAGCACGGCCAGGTCGCGCGAACGCCAGCGATCGGCCTCGTTTAGAATCGACGCATCGTGAGCCTTTGCATTCATTCCCCCATTATCGCGCGCCCGGCGCCGTCCCGTGCCGCCGGAGCGCGGCGATGACGCGCCGCCTGCCGATCATCCACGGCATCACCGAGCACGACGCCGGGCCCTACCGCATGGAGCGGCTGGACCTGGAATTCGGCAACGGCGAGCGCCGCCGCTACGAACGCCTGCACGGCCGCGGTCACGGCGCGGTGGCGGTGGTGCCGATGCTCGACGACGAGACCGTGCTGCTGGTGCGCGAATACGCCGCCGGCGTGCACCGCTACGAGCTGGGCCTGGTCAAGGGCCGCATCGACGCCGGCGAAACGCCCGAGCACGCCGCCAACCGCGAGCTGATGGAAGAGGCCGGCTACGGCGCCAAATCGGTGCAGGTGCTGCGCTCGCTGACCCTCGCGCCGACCTACATGAGCCACCAGACCCACCTGGTGCTTGCGCGCGACCTGTACCCGAAGCGCCTGCCCGGCGATGAACCCGAGGAGCTCGACGTGGTGCCATGGAAACTCGATGCGTTGCATGAACTGATCCTGCGCGAGGATTTTTCCGAAGGACGGTCCATCGCCGCGCTGTTCATCGCGCGCGAATACCTGCAGCGCCATGCCGGTCGCTGAGGCCCTGCGCGAGGGCGTCATCGCCGCCGCGCGCGAAGCCGCGGCCGAGATCCTGCGCGTCTACGACACCTGCTTCGAAGTCGACCACAAGGCCGACGACAGCCCGCTCACCGCCGCCGACCTCGCCGCGCACCGCTGCATCCTCGCGCGGCTGCAAACGCTGACGCCGGACATCCCGGTGCTGTCGGAGGAATCGGCCGACACCATCCCCACCGGCGTGCGGCGGTCGTGGAACCGGCTGTGGGTGGTCGACCCGCTCGACGGCACCCGCGAATTCGTCAAGCGCAACGGCGAGTTCACGGTCAACATCGCCCTGGTCGAAGGCGGCGAAGTCGTGTTCGGCGTGATCCAGGCGCCGGTGACCGGCGTGCTGTGGCACGGTGCGCGCGGGCAGGGCGCGTTCCGGCGCGACGGTGATGCAGAGCGTGCGCTGCACACGCGCATCCCGGCACGGGCGCCGCTGCGGGTGGCCGCCAGCCGTTCGCACCGCAATGCGCGCACCGAGTCCCTGCTGGACCGCATCGCCGCGGAAACCGGCGCCGCCGGCGAACCGGTGGCGCTGGGGTCGTCGCTGAAGTTCTGCCGCCTGGCCGAAGGCGGCATGGACGTGTATCCGCGCTTCGGTCCGACCAGCGAGTGGGACACCGCGGCCGGGCAGGCGATCGTCGAGGCCGCCGGCGGCGCCGTGCTCGACCCGCGAGGCCGCCCGCTGCGCTACAACCAGCGCGACACGGTGCTCAACGGGGATTTCATGGCGCTGGGTGATCCGTCGCTGCCGTGGAAAGAGTGGGTAGGCGATCGCGCATGACCCGTGGTGCGCGCAGCGGATGCCACTGCGCGTCATCCTTCCGGTGATGGAGGGAACGGAAATACCGTCATTCACGCGAAAGCGGGAACCCGGCGACTTTGCAGTGGCGCATGCGGCCCGGCAAGCCGAAGCCACTGGATTCCCGCCTTCGGGGGACGATTCCAAGGTGCTGGCCGTGCCGGCTGGCGCCACCCCGCGTCCCCGCCCCCTCGACATGCCACCCGCCCGGAACCATCAGTGACCAATCCGACTTCCAGCATCCAGCGCCTGCTCGACATCATGGCCCGCCTGCGCGACCGCGACACCGGCTGCCCGTGGGACGTCGAGCAGACCTTCGCCACCATCGCGCCGTACACGATCGAGGAAGCCTACGAAGTCGCCGACGCCATCGACCGCGACGACCTGCCGGCGCTGAAGGACGAACTGGGCGACCTGCTGCTGCAGGTGGTGTTCCACGCGCAGATGGCGAGCGAGCAGGGCGCGTTCGGCTTCGACGACGTGGCCACGGCGATCTCGGACAAGATGGTCCGCCGCCATCCGCACGTGTTCGGCGACCGCGCGCGCGGTGACGCGGATGGCGTGCGCCGCAGCTGGGAGGAGATCAAGCGCGCCGAGCGCGTGGACGCCGGTGACGCGGACGATTCCGCGCTGGCCGGCATCGCCCGCGGCCTGCCCGAATGGCAGCGCGCGGTGAAGTTGCAGGCGCGCGCGGCGCGGGTGGGCTTCGACTGGCCCGGGCCTGCGCCGGTGATCGACAAGCTGCACGAGGAAATCCGCGAGGTGGAGGTGGAGTTCGCCGCGCTGGCCGATGCGCCGGACGATGCCGCCGTGCACGAGCGGCTGGAGGACGAACTGGGCGACGTGCTGTTCGTCTGCGCCAACCTGGCGCGGCATGCGAAGGTCGACGTCGGCAGCGCGCTGCGGCGTGCGAACGCGAAGTTCGAGCGCCGGTTCCGGGCGATGGAGCGGCTGGCGAAGACCGACGGCGTGCGCATGCAGGACCTGCCGCTGGAGGCGCAGGAGGCGTACTGGATACGGGCCAAGCGCGAAGAAAAGGCGCCCGGGACCGGGGCGTCGCCGCCGCCGGTGGAAGGCGATCGATGAAGACCCTGCTGCTGTTCGTCGCCACCGCGCTGGCCGAGATCATCGGCTGCTACCTGCCGTACCTGTGGTTGCGCAAGGCCGGCAGCGCGTGGCTGCTGCTGCCGGCCGCGATCGCGCTGGCGGCGTTCGTCTGGCTGCTGACCCTGCACCCCACGGCGTCCGGCCGCGTGTATGCCGCGTATGGCGGGGTCTACGTCACCGTCGCCATCGGCTGGCTGTGGATCGTGGACGCGGTGCGGCCGACGCGCTGGGACCTGCTGGGCGCGCTTTTGTGCGTATGTGGCATGCTGGTCATCATGCTGTCACCCAGGCCCGTGTGACCGGAGGAAGATCGTGAGCAGCTTCGCCAGTTTCCGCGAGTTCTACCCGTTCTACCTGAGCGAACACGCCAACCGCACTTCGCGGCGGCTGCACTTCATCGGCAGCTGCGGCGTGCTGGCGCTGGTCGTCGTGGCAATCACCACCGGCAATGCATGGTGGATACTCGGTGCGCTGCTGTGCGGCTACGGCTTCGCCTGGGTCGGGCACTTCTTCTTCGAGAAGAACCGGCCGGCGACGTTCAAGCACCCGTTCTATTCGTTTGCCGGGGATTGGGTGATGTTCAAGGACATCCTGACTGGCCGCATCCGCTTCTAGGCGAAACCACGGTTGTTCGCCTCCGCAAGCCGCGCGCGCGGCATTCGTCGCTGTCGGGTGCCGGGATTCGTGGGAGGCGGGGTGATGTTCAAAAACATCCTGACTGGCCGCATCCGCTTCTAGGCGAAACCACGGTTGTTCGCCTCCGCAAGCCGCGCGCGCGGCATTCGTCGCTGTCGGGTGCCGGGATTCGTGGAGGGCGGGGTGATGTTCAAGGACATCCTGACTGGCCGCATCGGCTTCTGAAACATCCGAAAGCACTCTTGCCACGGATGGCGCGGATGACGCCGATGAAGCAAAGCCGATAAAACAAAAGGGAATGCCCTCCCGCCGTCTTCGCGCGCGCCGGGAAGCGAGAGAAGCGCCGCGCATCGAGTGGCACTGCTGGACAGCACGGCGCTACGCCATGACGCCTTCGTCTTGTCCGCGTTCATCCGCGCCATCCGTGGCAAAAATTACTTCGCCGGATCCCGGGGCACCCAGCCACTCGCGGACGCGCGCTCGTCCCCGGTTGGGAAGAACCTGAAGCTGGCGCCGCGAACCGCTCAGTCCATGAAGATCAGCCACGCCGCGACCGCGATCAGGGCGAAGCCGGCCCAGTGGTTCCACTTCAGCGACTGCCCCAGGTAGCTCGTCGAGAACACCGCGAACACCACCAGCGTGATCACCTCCTGCATGCCCTTGAGCTGCGGCGCCGAGTAGACCGCGCTGCCCCAGCGGTTGGCCGGCACCTGCAACGCGTATTCGAAGAAGGCGATGCCCCAGCTGGCCAGGATCACGACCAGCAACGGCGAGGCCTTGTACTTGAGGTGCCCGTACCAGGCGAAAGTCATGAAGACGTTGGAGCCCAGCAGCAGGACGACAGGCAGGGCGCGTTCGACGAGGGGCGACATGGGGCGGGGCCGGCAGTGGCGGGACGCCAGCCTAGCGCCCGCCACCCGCCCGTGTCGTGCCCGTCGCGCGGCCGGTCAGCGCATCTCCAGCCCGAGCGCGTCCGCGATCGCTTTCCAGGACACGTACTTGTAGTTCTGGTTCTCCACCGGCATCACGTTGCGCCCGTCCTGGGCGATCATTGCGCCGTGTTCGAAGCCGGGGCCGAGGTTGCGGCTGGTGACTTCCAGCCCGTCGGTTTCGGAGATGCCGTCGATGCCGCGCACCGGGTCGGCGACCACGGCGAACGAGCCGACGTACGCCTGCTCCCCCTCCAACCGGTAGACCGCGTAGGTGTCGTTGCCCTGGCTCGACGCGACGATGTAGCCGCGGCCTTCGCCCAGGTGGTAGATGCCCATGCCCTCGAGGTCGTCGCGGATCGCCGGGTTGTCCTCGATGCGCTCGACCGCGACTTTGGCGTCACCGCCGTCGGGTTCTGCTGACATGCGCCACATCGCCACGTCTTCCTCGTTGACGTACAGCGTGCCGGCGTCGTCGTCGACCACGCATCCTTCGGTCTGCGACTCGAAGCGCATCTCCCGGACCAGCTCGGCACGGACGCGGCCGTTGCCGGTGTCGGCCAGACGCCACTGGCGCTTGCCGGTGTCGTCGCCGTTGATGAACACGTACATCGCCCCGTCGCGCGGGCTGCGGTACATGCACAGCCCGTAGGGATCGTCGAAGCCGGTCGGCTGCACGCCGTCGGCCACGTCCACCAGCCGGCGCGCGGCGGTATCGAGGCGGTAGATCGCGATGCTGTCGTCGGTGCGGTTGCTGGCGGTGACCAGCACCACTTTCTCGCCGCCCAGTTCGAAGCCTTCGCGCAGGTCGACGTTGTTCATCTTGCCGTCGGGCAGGAACTGCACGACCTGGCCCTGCATGTCGTAAACGTACAGGCCGGCCTTCTTGTCGGTGGCGATCACCAGGCTGGCTGCCGGGTCGTCGGGATTGGCCCAGATCGCCGGGTCGTCAGCGGCGTCGCCGAAGCTGGACATGGGCGTGGTTTCCACCAGCGCGGTGACGGTGGGGACCGTGGCCGGCGATGCCGCGGCGGTCGCGTTGCCCGGATCGAGGCCGAGCGCACGGGCGATGTCGGCGATCGCCACCAGCTTGGTGTCGGCGGCGTCCTCGTCGACCACCAGCAGCGCGCCGTGCGGGAACGACTTGCCCAGCGGCAGGCCGGTGGCGGCAAGCAGGCCGGGTTCTTCAACCGTGCCGCCGTCCGGCGCCGCAACGGCGAACGCCCCCAGCCATGCATCGTCGCGGTCGCGATCGTAGACGTTCACGCGCCCGGCGCTGGCGTCCCCGGCCAGCAGCCAGCGGCTGCCGTCGCCGCCGTCGTACAGCGCCACCCCGGAGACCTCCTCCTCGATATGGCCCAGCCGCGGGGCGTCGACCACCCGGGCTTCGGTGTCGGCCTCGGCGTCGGCGTTGAAGCGCCAGATGCCGACGGCTTCCTCGGACACGTAGACGTGCCCCGCCGCATCCGCGACGCATTGCGAGAGGGGCGAGGGCAGGTGGATGCGGCGCACCTGGCGCGCGTCGAGCCTGCCGTCGGCGGTGGCGTGGATGACCTGCTGGTCGATCTCGCCGCCGTCGCCGACGATGAACGCCTGCAGCGCGCCGTCCTGCGGGCTGCGGAACAGGCAGATGCCCTCCGCGGCGAAACCCAGCGGGATCGGCCGCGCGCCGGCCTCGGCCAGGCGGTCGTTGGCGAAGGTGTACAGGCGCAGGAAATGACCGGTCTCGTCCACCGCCGCGACCACCGTCGTGCTGCGCTCGCCGATCGTCACGCCCGGCATGGCGTCCACCGCCGCGGCTTCGCCGGCCGGCACCGTGGCCAGCCGCTTGCCGGACAGGTCGCTGATTTCAAGGCCGTCGAGTGCGGCGGTGGCGATGATGCGGCTTGCGCCGGGCCGGGCGTCGTTGCGCACGATCGCCGCGTCGTTGTTCTCGCCGCTGGCGGTGCGCTGGGTGCTGGCGGTCGCCTGGACGGTCGGGACCTGGACGTCCTGGGCGCCTGCCTGTCCGCCCGGCAGGGCGAGCGCCACGGCCACGGCCATGACGGTGATGGTCGATCGATGGCGGGAACTCAATTTGTCATCTCCGGTTGCTTGAATGTGCCGGCTAGCCGTGTGGGGACATTCACACAGGGTCTTGGATTTTGCAAGAGAAATTCCAAATGTGTTGCATTCTGGAATTTTCATTCGTAATCTCCGGGCACGGCCACCCGATCCGGGCGCCCTTGCCTGGCCGGTGGCAGCTGTCCTCGGGAGGGACTGCACCATGCGACAGATCCATCGCAATGCATTGACGGCAATCATTCTGAGCAACCTCGCTCTCATGTCCGGACAGCTGCAGGCCCAGGACAGTGCGGACCCACCGCCGGCGGGGCAGGCACCGCAGGTCACCGAGCTGGACCGGGTCCAGGTCACAGGGCGCCGCGCGGCCGATCGCGCGGCCATCGACGACAAGCGCTACGCGGACGGGCAGGTCGACGCGATCCGTTCCGACGACGTCGGCCGGCTGCCCGACCAGAACGTGGCCGAGGCGGTCCGCCGGCTGCCGGGCATCTCCACCGTCAACGACCAGGGCGAGGGACGCTACCTCACGGTGCGCGGCATCTCGCCGGACCTGCTCAACGTCACCCTCAACGGCCAGACCTCGCCGGCGCCGGAACCGGACGGCCGCCAGGTCAAGCTCGACGACATTCCCTCGGGCCTGATCGGCGCGGTGATCGTGTCCAAGACGCTGACGCCGGACATGGACGCCAACTCCATCGCCGGCATGGTCAACATCGAAACACTCAGCGCGTTCGACCGCCAGGGTACGTTCGGCACCGCCAGCGCGGCCTACGGCTACAACGACATCAACAGCGAGCATCCCTACGAGTTCGACGGCTCGTTCGGCGGGCGCTTCGGTCCCGACAAGCAGTTCGGCGCGGTGTTCGCGCTCAACCACTCGGACCGCAAGATCGGCAGCCAGAACATCCAGAACGCGGGCGACTGGATCGAGGTCGACGGCCAGTTCGTGCCCGAAGGGCTGGACATGCGCCAGTACAACACCCATCGCCAGCGCACCGGCGCGGTCGCCAACTTCGACTGGCGTCCCAACGACGACACCAGCCTGTTCCTGCGCCTGCTGTACTCCAAGTACGAGGACTCCGAGACACGCGACCTCCTTGCGATCGAGTTCGACGAGGACGGGATCTCGCCCACCGACGCGCGCAGCGGCACCTTCAGCGACGCCGAGGCGCTGCGTGCACTGCGCACGCGGTCGGAGAACACCAGTACGCTGACCGCTTCGACCGGTGGCGAGTTCGAGTTCGAGGGAGATCGCAAGCTCAACGCCGAGGTCACCTGGTCGCGCGCCGACAAGCGCGATCCGCACCGCGACGAATGGGGCTTCGTGCAGGGCGACATCACCGGCAGTTACCTGCTGGGCAGCGATACCTACACCGTCACCCCGGACGGCCTCGACGCGTACGATCCGTCGCTGTTCGAACCCGATTTCTGGGAGCCTGAATCGCGCCACGCAGTCGAGGACCTGTACCAGGCGCGGCTGGACTACCTGATGCCGATGTCGATCGGCGACGGTTCCGACCTGCAGTTCGGCGTGAAATACCTGCACCGCAAGAAGACCGCCGACGAGAACGGTCGCGCCTACGAATACGACGACGGCCCGATGACGCTGGCCGACGTGCTCGGCAAGCCCATGGGCTCGATATTCGGCAACCGTTACTTCATCGGTCCGACGATCTCCAGCCCGGCGGCGAATGCCTATTTCGATGCGCACGGCGGCGAGTTCGAGGAAGACGATGAGGGCACTCTCTCGGCGACGCTGGCCGGCGACTACCGCATCACCGAGAAGATCACTGCCGGCTACATCATGGGCCGCCTGCGCTTCGGCGACCTGACCGTGATCCCCGGCGTGCGCGTCGAGCATACCCAGGGCGACTACGCCGCCCACGGCTTCGACGTCGAGGAGGCGTCCCTCGACCAGGACTTCAACACGTTCGGTTCGCGCAGTTACACCGACTGGTTCCCCGGCGTGAACTTCCGCTACGACGCCGGCGAGAACCTGGTGTTCCGCGCCGCCGCCACGCGCGCGATCGGCCGGCCCAACTACGAGTCGCTCGCGCCGTTCGTGCAGGTCGAGGACGCCGGCAGCGCCGAGCCCGAGGTCACGATGGGCAATCCCGACCTTACCCCGCTGATGTCGACCAACCTCGACCTGTCGGTCGAGTACTACGTGGGCAATCGCGGCCTGCTGTCGGCGGCGGTGTTCCACAAGCAGATCAAGAACCCGATCTACGAAGTCACCCGCGACGGTCAGGACGGCGTGTTCGGCGGCCTGCCGCTGACCAACGCGGAGGTCGGCACCTGGACCAATGCCGACAAGGCCACGGTGAAGGGCCTGGAACTCAACGCGCAGTACGAGCTGAGCTTCCTGCCGTCGCCGCTGGACGGGTTCAGCGTCGGCGCCAACATGACCTGGGTCGATTCCGAGGCACAAGGCCTGCCCGGTCGTTCGGACAGGGTGCCGCTGCTCAACCAGTCCGACCGGGTCGCCTCGGCACAGATCAGCTACGAGAAATACGGGTTCGCGGCGCGCATCGCCTACACCTATCGGTCGGCGATGCTGCTGGAGGTCAACGAGGAGGAGCGCGAAGGGGACATCTATGTCGACTCGCTCAAGCAGTGGGACGCGCGCGTGAGCTATGCCTTCAACCCTCTCGTGACCGTATTCCTGGAAGGCAGCAACCTCAACGACGCGGCCATGCGCACCTACATGGGCTACCGCAATCGCATGGCCGAGAAGGAAATCTACGGCTGGACCGCGCGCATGGGTATCCAGCTCAAGTTCTGACCCTGGCGTCGACACGATGGTGATCCCGATGCAGGAGCGCAACGCCATGCCCCCACCGATCCGTTGCGCCCTGGGCGCCGGCCTGCTCGCGCTTTGCGGCCTGCTGGCCGCCTGCGCGGGCAGCCCGGAGCGGCCGGTCCCCGCCGACGCGCAGGCCGCGCCGGTCCTCGAACGCGTGGTGATGCTGATGCGCCACGGCGTCCGCCCGCCGACCAAACCGCAAGTCGCGCCCGAAGGCATGGCAGACCGGGAATGGCCGACCTGGTCGACAGGATTCGGCGAGCTGACGCAGCACGGTTACGACGCGGTGCGCCTGGTCGGTGCCTGGGATCGCACGCATTGGGCGGCGCGTGGCCTGATCCCGGCCGACGGCTGCCCGTCGCCGGACACCGTGGCGGTGGCGGCCAGCGCCAAATCACGTACGCAGGACACCGCGCGTGCGCTGCTCGAAGGGCTCGCGCCGGGCTGCGGCATCGCGGTCGCGTTCCCGGCCAGCGCCGACGAGGACTTCGAGTTCCATCCGCTGGAAACCGGCTACATGCGCGTGGAGCCCGACCAGGCCGTGCATGCGGTGGCCGCGCTCGCCCCGCCAGGCGGGATGGATGCCGAGGTGCAGGCGCGCGCGGCGCTGTTCGCGCAGCTCAACCAGGCGCTGGGTTGCTGCGCACCGCCGCTGTGCAAAGCATGGGGCGTACCGGCCGGGTGCGACCTCTCGCAGATGCCGGCCGGGATCGTGCGCAACGAAGACGATCGTCCCGACGTCGGCGACCCCTTCGGGCTGGCATCGACGATCAGCCAGACCTTCCTGCTCGAGTACCTGGAAGGCATGCCGATGCAGGACGTGGCCTGGGGCCGCCTGGACCGCGACGGCATCGAGGCCCTGCTCGAGTTCCATTCGATCAAGTTTCGTTACGAAGGCCGCGCGCCGTACGTCGCCGCGCGCGCCGCCTCGCCGCTGGCCGCGCGCATGCTTGCGGCCGTCGAAGACGGCCCGCCGCTGACGGTGCTGGTGGGGCACGACACCAACATCGCCGACCTCGGCGGCCTGCTCGACCTGCACTGGACCGTGCCCGGCTACCCGCGCGACGATCCGCCGCCGGGTGGCGCGCTCGGCTTCGAGGTGCTGTCGGATGCGCGCGGTGAACGCTTCGTGCGCGCCTTCTACCGCTCGCAGACCATGGACCAGGTGCGTGAACTGCAGCCGCTGTCGGACGCCAACGCACCCGCCTACGTGTCCCTGCCGATCCCCGGCTGCGCGCAGCCCTGCCGCCTGGACGACTTCGCCGCGCTGGTGCGCGGCAAGCTGGTCGCGCCCGTGGCCGCGGCCGCGCGCTAAGCCCGCGTCAGGGGGCGACCACCTGGCCGCTGCGCAGCGACTGCGCCGCGGCCTCCGCCAGCGCCAGCGCGGCGACGCCGTCGGCGTAGCCCACCGATGCGCTGCAGCTGCCGTCGAGCATGTCGGCGAAGTGGTCCATCTCGCGCCGGTAGGCCTCGGCATAGCGGTCGAGGAAGAAATTCTGGAAGCGGTCCGCCGCGGCGCCGGCCTCGGTCCAGGCCTGCACCGTGGTCTCGGTGACATTGTCGGCGCGCAGCATGCCGGCCGAGGCGTAGGCCTCGATGCGCTGGTCGTAGCCGAAGCCGGAGCGGCGGCTGTTGGAGATCACGCACAGGCGGCCCGATGCCGTGCGCAGCAGGGTGCGCGCGGTATCGACGTCGCCGAGCCTGCCGATTTCCGGGTCCACCAGGCAGCTGCCGACGGCGAACACCGCCACCGGCTCCTCGCCCAGCAGCCAGCGCGCCATGTCGAAGTCGTGGATCGCCATGTCCTTGAACAGGCCGCCGGACACCGCGACGTAGGCCGGCGGCGGCGGGCCCGGGTCGTTGGAGGTGATCTGCAGGCTTTCCAGGGAGCCGACCTCGCCGCCGTCCAGCCGCGCCTTGAGCGCCTGGAAGTTGGGATCGAAGCGGCGGTTGAAGGCCAGCAGCAGGCGCGCGCCGGACAGCGCATCGGCCGCGGTGCGGGCACGGGCCAGGTCCTGGTCGATGGGCTTCTCGCAGAACACCGCCTTGCCGGCGGCCGCGGCGCGCACGCTGTAGTCCAGGTGCGTATCGGTGGAACTGGCGATGACCACGCCGGCCACGTCCGGATCGGCCAGGACCCCGTCGAGCGTGGCGACCCGGCTTTGCCACTCGGTGGCCAGCGCGTGCGCTGCCTCCTCGACCGGGTCGACCACGGCGGCCAGTGCCAGCCGCGGATGGCGCGCGATGTTGCGCGCGTGGATGCGGCCGATGCGGCCGGCGCCGATCAATGCGACCTTGTGCATGTTCGATTCCTTCATGGGTGGACCGGCGCGGCGGCGCGCGCGGATTGTCCGCAGGCTTCGGCCAGCGCGAGGGCGGCGATGCCGTCGTCGTAGCCGATCGCCGGCGCCGCGCGGCCGTGCACGACGTCGGCGAAGTGTTCGATCTGCGCGCGGTAGGCGTCGCGGTAGCGTTCGGGGAAGCCCGGGTGGATCGGCGCGGCGAGGGCGCCTTGCGCGGTCGTCGCCACCAGCGTGCTGGTGTGGACGTTGTCCGCGGCGAGCCGCCCGCCCGAGCAGAACGCCTCGATGCGCTGGTCGTAGCCGCAGCCGCTGCGGCGGGTGTTGGAGATCACGCACAGGCGGCCGGACGGCGTGCGCAGCAGCACGCGCGCGGTATCGACGTCGCCCAGCCGGCCGATCTCCGGATCCACCAGGCAGCTGGCCGAGGCGAACACCTCGCACGGCTCCTCGCCCAGCAGCCAGCGGGCCAGGTCCAGGTCGTGGATGGTGAAGTCCTTGAACAGCCCGCCGCTGGTGGGGATGAAGCCGGGCGGCGGCGCGGCCGGGTCGTGGTTGACGATGTGCAGGGCTTCCAGTCGGCCGACTTCGCCCGCGTCCAGGCGGCGCTTGAGCGCGAGGAAGTGCGGGTCGAAGCGGCGGTTGAAGCCGAGCAGGAAGCGCGCGTCGCGGAACAGCGGCTGCGCCTGGCGCGCCTTGGCGAGGTCCAGGTCGACGGGCTTCTCGCAGAACACCGCCTTGCCGGCGGCCACGGCCGCGCTGGCGTGCGCCAGGTGCTGGTCGGTGGTGCTGCACACCAGCACGCCGCCCACGGACGGGTCGGCCAGCGCCTGTTCCAGCCCCGCGACCCCCGCCTGCCACTGACCCGCCATCGCCTCGGCTACGCCGGGGCGGGCATCGACGACGTACTTCAGGCGCAGCCCGGGATGCCGGGCTGCGTTCGGGCCGTGGACCTGGCCCATGCGGCCGGCCCCCACCAGTGCGACATCGATACGCTGCATCTGGACCCCACCCGCACCGGAATGCAGATAGAATATTTGTTCTGTTTGGGAATGCAATAGAATTCGACGCCGGCGTACATCGCCGTGGGCGAACATGTGCACCCGTCCCATCCCCCGAACCACGCAACCCGAAGGAGTGGCCGAATGACCGAACGGACCCAGGCACCTGCGGATGCGGACGAACTTCGCGCAGCGATCCTCGACGAGTACGAGACGCTGAGCAAGCGGCTCAAGCAGATCGCGCGCTACGTGCTCGACGAGCCCAGCGCCGTGGCCCTGGAAACCGTTGCGGTGCTGGCCGAGCGCACCGGCGTGCAGCCGTCGGCGATCGTGCGCTTCGCCAAGCACTTCGGCTTCGACGGCGCCAGCCAGATGCAGCGCCTGTTCGTCGACGGCCTGCTGGGCAGCACCACGCAGGGCTACGGCGAGCGTGTGCGCGAGTTCACCCAGACCGTGGACCGCAAGGCCGTGGGCGATCCGGGGCAGGTGCTGGCGGAGTTCGTCGAAGGCAACGTGCTGGCGCTGCAGAACCTGGGCCGGGCGGTGGACCGCGACCATCTCGCGCGCGCGGTGAAGCTCATCTCGCAGGCCGAAACGGTGTACGTCGCCGGGTTCCGGCGCTCGTTCCCGGTGGCCGCCTACCTCGCCTACTCGCTGCACCAGGCCGACAAGAAGACCGTCTTCATCGACAGCGTCGGCGGCATGGCGCTGCAACAGGTCCATGCCATCGGCCCGCGCGACCTGCTGGTGGCGGTCAGCTACCACCCCTACGCCGAGGAGGCCGTGCACCTGATCGACGCGGCCGCCATCCGCGGCTGCAAGGTGCTGTCGATCAGCGACAGCATGGTCAGTCCGGTGGCCAAGCCATCGACCCTGGTGCTGCAGGTGCGCGAGGCGGAGATCCGCAAGTTCCGCTCGCTCTCGGCCTCGATGTGCCTGGCGCAGGCGCTGGTCATTTCCTACGTGTTCGCGGCCGTGCCCCCGGCGCGCGGACGGCGCAGCGGTGGCGCTGGCGGGCGGCGCACGAAGAAATGAAACGTACGTTGCTTCATATTTCAAAATAGAATATATGTTACAAAAGCGGGGGCGATAGGCGCCCGGCACAGTGGGGCATGGCCTGTATGGCAGCGAAGGAGCGGCAACTCGACCTGGTCACGATCGGCCGGTCCTGCATCGACCTCTACGGCGAGCAGGTCGGCGGCCGCCTCGAGGACATGGGGTCGTTCGCCAAGTACATCGGCGGCAGTCCCACCAATACCGCCGTGGGCGCCGCGCGCCTGGGCTTGCGGTCGGCGCTGCTGACCCGCGTGGGCGCGGACCACTTCGGCCGTTTCATCACCGAGCAACTCGCGCGCGAAGGTGTCTCGACCCGCGGCGTGCTGGAGGATCCCGAGCGGCTGACCGCGCTGGTGTTCCTCGGCATCCGCGACGCGGACACCTTCCCGCTGGTGTTCTATCGCGAGAACTGCGCCGACATGGCGCTGCAGGCCTCGGACGTGGACGAGGGCCTGCTGCGCGACGCGGGCGCGGTGCTGATCAACGGCACCCACCTGTCGCGCGACAACGTCTTCGAGGCCTCGCTGCGCGCCTGCCAGATCGCGCGCGGCAACGGTGCGCGCGTGGTCTTCGACATCGACTACCGCCCGGTGCTGTGGGGCCTGACCCGCAAGGACATGGGCGAGAACCGCTTCGTCGCCCACGACGGCGTCACCGCGCGGCTGCAGCAGGTGCTGCCGCTGTGCGACCTGGTGGTCGGGACCGAGGAGGAGGTGCACATCCTCGGCGGCAGCACCGACACGCTCGCCGCGCTGCGCGCGATCCGCGAACGCACGCCAGCGCTGCTGGTGCTCAAGCGCGGCCCGCACGGCTGCGTCGCTTTTGCCGGCGCGATTCCCGACCGCCTCGACGACGGCCTGGTCGGGGAGGGCTTCCGGGTGGACGTGTTCAACGTGCTCGGCGCCGGCGACGCGTTCATGGCCGGCTTCCTGCGCGGCTGGCTGCGAGACGAACCGCTCGAGGCGTGCTGCCGGTACGCCAACGCCTGCGGCGCGATCGTCGTCTCGCGCCACGGCTGCTCGCCGGCGATGCCGACCTGGGAGGAACTGCAGGCGTTCCTGGCATCGGATGCGCGTCCGTTCCGGCTGCGCGACGATGCCGCGCTCGAACAGCTGCACTGGGCCACCACCCGCGTTGGGCGCTGGGACGAACTGATGGTGCTGGCGATGGACCATCGCAGCCAGTTCGAGGCGCTGTGCGCGCAGGTGGGCGCCGACCCGGCGCGCATCCCGGCGTTCAAGGCGCTGGCGCTGCGCGCGGTGGACCGGGTCGCGCATGGGCAACCGGGTTTCGGCCTGCTGCTCGACGGCCGCTACGGCATGCGCGCGCTGGAGGCGGCGGCCGATTATCCGTACTGGATTGGCCGGCCGATCGAAATGCCGGGGTCGCGCCCGCTGGACTTCGAAAGCAGCGCCGACGTGGCCACCGAACTGGCCACCTGGCCGGGCAACCACGTGGTGAAGTGCCTGGCGTTCTACCACCCCGACGATCCGGACGACCTGCGCGCGCGCCAGGAGCGCCAGCTGCTGCGGCTGCAGGACGCCGCCCGCAAGACCGGCCACGAGCTGCTGGTGGAAATCATCGCCTCCAACAGCGGCGCCGTGGACGACGACACCGCGGCGCGCGCGATCCAGCGGCTCTACGACCTGGGCATGCGCCCGGACTGGTGGAAGCTCGAACCCAGCGACAGCGCTGCGGCGTGGCGCAACATCGGACGCACCATCGTCGCCAACGACGCGCACTGCCGCGGGGTGGTGCTGCTGGGCCTGTCGGCGCCGCAGGAGGACCTGGTCGCCTCGTTCCAGGTGGCCGCCGCGCAGCCGCTGGTGAAGGGGTTCGCGGTGGGACGCACCATCTTCGCCGAGGCCGCCGCGCGCTGGCTGGGCGGCGAGATCGACGACGAGACGGCAGTGGACGACCTGGCGGCCCGGTTCGGCGTACTCGTCGAGGCATGGCGCCAAGCCAGGAGTGCGAAGATCGGACACCCTGCCGCCGCGGACTGCGCCTGATGAGCGACATGGCCACGCCACGCACGATCCTGCTGACCGCCGCACAGGCCACGGTGCGCTGGCTGGCCGCGCAGCGGGTCGTCGTGGACGGCGCGCAGGTGCCGTACTTCGCCGGCGCGTGGGCGATCTTCGGCCACGGCAACGTCGCCGGCCTGGGCGAGGCGCTGCACGCGGCGGGCGACGCGCTGCCGACCTGGCGCGCGCACAACGAGCAGGCCATGGCGCACGCCGCGATCGCCTATGCCAAGCAGATGCGGCGCCGGCGCGCGATGGTCTGCACCAGTTCGATCGGGCCGGGCGCGACCAACATGGTCACCGCCGCGGCGCTGGCGCACGTCAACCGGCTGCCGGTGCTGTTCCTGCCCGGCGATGTCTACGCCGGGCGCCGGCCGGATCCGGTGCTGCAGCAGCTTGAGTCCGGCGCCGACGGCACGGCGTCGGTGAACGACTGCTTCCGCCCGGTGTCGCGCTACTTCGACCGCATCACGCGCCCGGAACAGATCCTCGATGCATTGCCGCGCGCAGTGACGGTGCTGCGCGACCCGGCGCTGTGCGGGCCGGCCACGCTGGCGTTCTGCCAGGACGTGCAGGCCGAGGCGTTCGACTTCCCGGCATCGTTCTTCGAGCCCGTGCTGTGGCCCGAGCGACGCCAGCCCGCGGACGAGGCGGCGTTGCGGGCGCTGCTCGAAGCGGTCCGCCGGTCGCAGCGCCCGCTGCTGGTCTGCGGCGGCGGCGTGGCCTACAGCGGCGCCGAGGCCGCGCTGTCCGCGCTGGCCACGGCCACGGGCCTGCCGGTCGCCGAAACGCAGGCGGGCAAGGGCACGCTGCCCTGGAACCATCCGCGCAACCTCGGTGCGATCGGCGTGACCGGCTCGACGGCGGCGAACGCCGCCGCGCAGGCGGCCGACCTGGTCGTGGGCATCGGCACGCGGCTGCAGGATTTCACCACCGGCTCGCGCAGCCTGTTCCCGCAGGCGCGGCTGTTCCAGGTCAACGTGCAACCGCTGGACGCCCACAAGCACGGCGCCACCGCGGTGGTCGGCGACGCGCGGCTGGTGCTGGAAACGCTGCGCGAAGGGCTGGGCGACTGGCGCGTGGACGAAGGCGTCGCACAGCGCGACGCCGCGGCCGTCGCGGCCTGGAACGAACAGGTCGACGCCGCGACCGCGCCCGGCGCGGCGGGCGAGGCGCCCAGCGACGCGCAGGTGCTGGGTGCGGTCCAGGCCGCCGTGGACGACGACGCCATCGTCGTCTGCGCCGCCGGCGGATTGCCGGGCGAACTGCACAAGCTCTGGCGCACCGCGTCGCCACGCGGTTACCACGTCGAATACGGCTACTCGTGCATGGGCTACGAGATCGCCGGCGCGCTGGGCGTGAAGATGGCCGAGCCGGACCGCGAGGTGGTGGTGCTGGTCGGCGACGGCAGCTACCTGATGATGAACTCCGAGCTGGCGACCTCGGTCATGCTCGGCCTGAAGCTGGTGGTCGTGGTGCTCGACAACCGTGGCTTCGGCTGCATCGACCGCCTGCAGCGCGCCACCGGCGGCGCCGGCTTCAACAACCTGCTGGCCGACGCGCGCCACGCGCGGCTGGCGCCCGTGGATTTCGCCGCGCACGCGCGCAGCCTCGGCGCGCTGGCCGAGCACGTGTCCGGCGTGGCGCAGCTGGGCGAGGCGCTGGCGCGCGCGCGCGTCGCCGACCGCAGCGCCGTGGTGGTGATCGACACCGATCCGAGCCGGACCACCGAGGCCGGTGGCTGGTGGTGGGACGTGGCCGTTCCCGAAGTGTCCGACCGCACCGAGGTCAACGTCGCGCGCCAGGCCTACGAGGCCGGCGTGCCCCTCAAACGGAACCAGCCATGAGCATCCGCTTCGGCGTCAGCCCGATCGCGTGGTCCAACGACGACATGCCCGAACTCGGCGGCGACACGCCGCTGGACGACATCCTGCGCGAGATCGCGGCGCTGGGGTTCGAGGGCGTGGAGCTGGGCGGGCGCTTCCCGCGCGAGCCCGCCGAACTGGCGGCGCTGCTCGGCGGTCACGGCCTCGACCTGATCGGCGGCTGGTACAGCGGCGCGCTGCTGGTGCGCGACGCGGACGCGGAAATCCAGGCGCTGCAGCCGCACCTGTCGCTGCTCAAGGCGCTGGGCGCCACCGCGTTCGTGTTTGCCGAAACCAGCAATGCCGTGCACGGCGAACGCGGCACGCCGCTGGCCGGCACGCCGCGGCTGCGGGACGACCAGGGGGCGCAGTTCGGCGAACGCATGACCCGCGTGGCCGACCACGTCCAGGCGCAGGGCCTCCGCTTCGCCTACCACCACCACCTGGGCACGGTGGTCGAGCGCGCCGCCGACCTTGAGGCGCTGCTGCGCAACACCGGCCCGTCGGTGGGGCTGACGCTGGATACCGGGCACGCGGCGCTGGGCGGGATCGACCCGCTGGCGGTGATCGACGCGCACCCCGGACGCATCGCGCACGTGCACTGCAAGGACGTGCGCCGGGAGGTGTTCGCCGGCATCCGAGAGCGCGGCGCGAGCTTCCTCGACGGCGTGCTCGCCGGCATGTTCACGGTGCCCGGCGACGGCGGGCTGGACTACGCCGCGGTCATGCGCGCGCTGGCGCGCATCGGCTACGCGGGCTGGATCGTCATCGAGGCCGAGCAGGATCCGGCGCTGGCCAACCCGCGCCAGTACGCCGCACTCGGCCTGCAGACGCTGAAACAGGAGGCCGCGAAAGCGGGGCTGCAATGACCTCACCGCTGCTCGTTCGTCCCCACGCACCCGATGATTCGGGCACCGTGCTGGAAGTGACGCCCGCAAGCGCGGGCTGGAAGCACGTCGGCTTCCGCGTCGCGCGCCTGATCGACGGCCAGGTGCATGCCGGCGGGGACGCCGCGCGCGAGACCTGCCTGGTGCTGGTCGCCGGCAGCGCCGACATCACCGCCGGCGGCCAGTCGTTCGAGGGCATCGGCGGGCGCGCCACGCCGTTCGAGGACAGGGCACCCGGCGCGGTCTATGTGCCCGCGGGCGTGCCCTACGCGGTGGTCGCGCGCGGCGACGTCGAACTGGCCGTGTGCACCGCCCCCGGTCGCGGCGACGGCCAGGTGCGCCAGATCGACCCGGCGCGGATGAGCCGCGAGGTGCGCGGCAGCGGCACCAACACCCGTCACGTGCGCAACATCCTGCCGCAGACCGAGGCGGCCGACAGCCTGCTGGTGGTCGAGGTGATCACGCCGGGCGGGCACTGGTCCAGCTATCCGCCGCACAAGCACGACACCGCCACCCCGGGCGAGGAAACGGCGCTGGAGGAAACCTACTACCACCGCCTGCAGCCCAGCCAGGGCTTCGCGATCCAGCGCGTGTACACCGACGACCGCTCGCTGGACGAAACCGTTTCGGTCGCCGACGGCGACGTGGTGATGGTGCCGCGCGGCTACCACCCGGTCGGCGCGCCGCACGGCTACGACCTGTACTACCTCAACGTGATGGCCGGGCCCCAGCGGCGCTGGGTCTTCCGCAACGATCCGGCGCACGAATGGATCGTGCAACCGGCGCCGGCCCCGGCACCAGACAAAAGGTAAAGCGACATGCGCAACATCGAACATTTCATCGGCGGCCGCAGCGTTGCCGGTACGTCCGGCCGCCACGGCGATGTCTTCGACCCCAACGCCGGCCGCGTGCAGGCGCGCGTCGCGCTGGCCGACGCCGCCGAGCTCGACCGCGCGGTCGCCAGCGCCGTCGACGGGCAGCGCGCGTGGGCGCAGGTCAATCCGCAGCGGCGCGCACGGGTGCTGTTCGAGTTCAAGCGCCTGCTCGAACGCGACATGGACACGCTGGCCCGCCTGCTGTCGAGCGAACACGGCAAGGTGCTCTCCGATGCGCGCGGCGACCTGCAGCGCGGGCTCGAGGTGATCGAGTTTTCCTGCGGCATCCCGCATCTGCTCAAGGGCGAGTACACGCAGGGCGCAGGTCCGGGCATCGACGTGTTTTCGGCGCGCCAGCCGCTGGGCGTGGTGGCGGGCATCACGCCGTTCAATTTCCCGGCGATGATCCCGATGTGGATGTTCGGCCCGGCGATCGCCAGCGGCAACGCCTTCATCCTCAAGCCGTCCGAGCGCGATCCTTCGGTGCCGGTGCGGCTGGCCGAGCTGATGCTCGAGGCGGGGCTGCCCGAGGGCGTGCTCAACGTGGTGCACGGCGACAAGGACGTGGTCGAGGCGATCCTCGCCCATCCGCTGATCAAGGCGGTGAGCTTCGTCGGCTCCTCCGACATCGCACAGCAGGTCTACGCGCGCGGCGCGGCGCACGGCAAGCGCATGCAGTGCATGGGCGGGGCCAAGAACCACGGCATCGTGCTGCCGGACGCCGACATCGACCACGTCATCTCCGACCTGATGGGCGCGGCCTACGGCTCGGCCGGCGAGCGCTGCATGGCCCTGCCGGTGGTGGTGCCGGTGGGCGAGGAGACCGCGGAGCGGCTGCGCGCGCGCCTGGTCGAGGCAATCGCCGGGCTGCGCGTGGGCACGTCCTTCGACGCCGACGCCCACTACGGGCCGGTGGTGACCGCCGCGCACAAGGCGCGGATCGAGGGTTACATCCAGGCCGGCGTCGACGAGGGCGCCGAGCTGGTGGTCGACGGCCGCGGCTTCACGATGCCCGGGCACGAGCAAGGCTTCTTCCTCAAGCCGTGCCTGTTCGACCGCGTCACCCCGGACATGCGCACCTATCGCGAGGAGATCTTCGGGCCGGTGCTGCAGATCGTGCGCGCCGACAGCTTCGAGCAGGCGCTGGAACTGCCCAGCCGCCACCAGTACGGCAACGGCGTCACCATCTTCACCCGCAACGGCGACGCCGCGCGCGAGTTCGCCGAGCGCGTCGAGGTCGGCATGGTCGGGATCAACGTGCCGATCCCGGTGCCGGTGGCCTACCACGGCTTCGGCGGCTGGAAGCGCTCGGGCTTCGGCGACCTCAACCAGTACGGGATGGACGGGGTGCGCTTCTACACCCGCACCAAGATCGTGACCCAGCGATGGCCGCGCGGCGGCGCGTCGGCGCACGACTTCACCATGCCGACGATGCAATGAGCGGCGGCGCCGGGGGAGGGACGGGCATGCGCAACGCGATTGCAAGGTTCTTCGCCACCGGCGCGGATTGCGAGCCGATCGGCGACCGCGGCGAGATCGACCGCCTGTTCCGCCGCCATCGCCTGCGCGTGATGCTGGCCATCACCCTGGGCTACGGATTGATCTACACGTGCCGGCTGGCGCTGGGCGTGGTCAAGAAGCCGCTGATCGATGCCGGCGTGTTCTCGCCCAACGACCTGGGCCTGATCGGCTCGGCGCTGTTCTATACCTACGCGCTGGGCAAGCTGACCAACGGCTTCCTTGCCGACCACGCCAACATGAAGCGCTTCCTCGCGTTCGCCTTCATGATGACCGCGCTGTGCAACCTGGCGATGGGCTTCGCCACGGCGCTGTGGCTGGCGGTCGTGCTGTGGGGATTGAACGGCTGGTTCCAGAGTTTCGGCGCGCCGGGCGGGGTGGTCGCGATGACCGGCTGGTTCTCCAACCGCGAGCGCGGCCGCATCTACGGCGTGTGGAGCACCGCACACTCAATCGGCGAGGGCCTGACGTTCCTGGGCGTGGGCCTGGTGGTGAGCGTGCTGGGCTGGCGCTGGGGGTTCTGGGCGCCGGGGCTGGTCGGCATCGCCACCGCACTGGGTTGCTACCTGCTGATCCAGGACCGGCCGCGCACGCTCGGCCTGCCCGAGGTGGCCGACTGGAAGGACGACCATTACGACACCGCGCCCAAGGCCGGCATGAAGTCCGTGCTCGCGCTGCAGCTGTCGATCCTGAAGATCCCGGCGATCTGGGTCCTGTGCCTAGCCAGCGCCACCACCTACGTCACCCGTTACGCGATCAACTCCTGGGGCATCCTCTACCTGCAGGAAGCGCGTGGCTTCTCGCTGCCGGCCGCCGGCACGCTGCTGATGACCAGCACGCTGGCGGGCATCGCCGGGGCGATCGCGTTCGGGTTCGTTTCCGACAAGCTCTTCAACGCGCGGCGCCCGCCGGCCAACCTGCTGTTCGGCCTGATCGAACTGGCCGGCCTGGGCCTGTTCTTCTTCGGCCCGCAGACGATGCCCGTGCTGCTGCTGTCGATGGTGCTGTTCGGTATGGGCCTGACCGGCCTGGTCACCTCGCTGGGCGGGCTGTTCGCGGTCGACATCGCGCCCAAGCGCGTGGCCGGCGCGGCGATGGGCGTGATCGGCATCTTCAGCTACATCGGTGCGGCGATCCAGGAGCAGGTGTCGGGCGCGCTCATCCAGGGCGGTATGCGCATGGTCGACGGCGTGCGGGTGTACGACTTCGGCCCGGCGATCTGGTTCTGGATCGGATCGTCGGTGCTGTCGCTGCTGCTGGCCAGCAGCCTGTGGCACACGCGCCTGCGCGATTGATTTCGATGGACAGGAGCCGGACGTGTTGAATGCTTCCCCAGACCTGGTGGTGATGATGCAGGCCGCGCGCGCGGCCGGCGACGGGCTGAAGGCGCATTTCGCCCGCCTGCCGGAGATCACCGTGCGCAGCAAGAGCGGACCGGCCGACCTGGTGTCGATCGCCGACGAGGAGGCCGAGCGTACGATCCGCCAGTTGCTGTCCGCGGCGCGGCCGGACTATGGCTTCCTCGGCGAGGAAAGTGGCGCATTCGAAGGCAGCGACGACGGCCACACCTGGATCGTCGACCCGCTCGACGGCACCACCAACTTCCTGTTCGGATGCCCGCTGTGGGGCGTCAACGTCGCGCTGGCCCGCAACGGCCGCATCGTGGCCGGCGTCACCCACCTGCCGATCCTCGACGAGTTCTACGTCGCCGAGCTTGGCGGCGGCGCCTGGTGCAACGGCCGGCGCATCCACGTCTCCACGCGCGGACGGCTGATCGAGGCGGTGCTCGCCTGCGGCATCCCGTTCGCCGGCAAGCCCGACCATCCGCTGTTCGCGCGCGAGATGGCCCTGCTCAGCGAAGCCACCGCCGGCATCCGCCGCACCGGCGCCTGTTCGGTGGACATGGCCTGGGTGGCCGCCGGGCGCTGGGACGCCTACTGGGAGCGCGCGCTGATGGCGTGGGACATGGCGCCGGGCGTGATCCTGGTGCAGGAGGCCGGCGGCGACGCCAGCGCCGTCGACGGCGGGCCGCTGGATCTGCATGGCGGCACCGTGTGCGTGTCGAATGGCGCGATCCGGGAGCCGCTGATGGACGTGCTCAACCGCGTGCTTGCCGAGGGAGGGGCTTGACCATGCGCAGGCGCGTCTTCCTCAGGACCGGCGGGTGGATGGCGCTGCTGGCCGCGATGCCGCGCGCGTTCGCGCGCGCGGTGGGTTATCCGCGCGCGCTGCAGGGGCCGATGATCGGCGCGCCCGGGCCCAACCACTTCACGGTCTGGACGCGCGCCAGCGGCCTGTTCGACGTGACCCTGGAATACTCCACCGACCGCGACTTCGCCACCGTGATCGAAGGGCCGACGGCAACGGCGACCGCGGACGCTGAAGGCTGCGTGGTCCTGCGCGCCGAAGGCCTGCAGCCGGATACCGACTACTGGTACCGGCTGCGCTACGCCGGCGAGCACGACCGCCACCAGCCGCTGCCGCACCGCACCCGCACCGCGCCCGCGGGGCCGGCGGACTTCCGGGTCGCGTTCGGCTCCTGCTGCCGGATCCAGTTCGACCAGGAGCAGCGGATCTGGAACGCGGTGCGCGCGCTGGGGCCGGACATGTTCCTGTGGCTGGGTGACAACATCTACGCCGACAGCGACCAGGCGAACGCGCTGGTCGACCTGTACGCGCGCGGCCGCACGGTCGAGCGGCTCGAGCCGCTGCTGCGCTCGGTGCCGCAGCTGGCCACCTGGGACGACCACGATTTCGGCTACAACGATTCGGACGGACGCAGCACGTCCAAGGCGCAGTCGCTGCGCGTGTTCCGCAGCTTCTGGGCCAATCCGGCGTATGGCGAGCGCGACAATCCCGGTGTCTATTTCCGCCAGCACTACGGCGGGGTCGATTTCTTCGTCCTCGACGGCCGCTACTACCGCGATCCCACCGACCAGGTCGACGATGCCGGCAAGACCATGCTCGGCGCCGCGCAGAAGGCCTGGCTCAAGCGCGAACTCAAGGCCAGCACCGCGCCGTTCAAGGTGCTGGCGATCGGCGGCGGCTGGTCGTGCGCGGAGAACGAGGAAGGCGGCGATTCCTGGGCCGTGTACCTGACCGAGCGCACCGAGATCTTCGACTTCATCCGCGACGAGGGCATCGGCGGGGTGGTCTGCATCTCGGGCGACTCGCACATGGGCGAGCTCAACTGCATCCCTCGCTCGCAGCAGGGCGGCTACGACATCTACGATTTCTGTTCTTCGCCGCTGGCGCAGATGCCCGCCGCCAAGAACACCCGCCAGGTGCCCGAGGTGCGCGTGCGCGACACGTGGACGCGTTCGGTGAACGTCGGGCTGATGCGCTTCGACCTGACCGGCGACACGCCGCGGCTGACCTGCACCCTGCACGACGTGATGGGCGAGCCGGTGTGGGAACCGCTGGTGCTCACCCCCGACGACCTGCGCAACGGCGCGCGCACCTGGGACAGCAAGTCCGACCCGGTGGAGCTCGAGCGCCTGGAGCGCTTCCGCCAGGGCGGCGGCTATTACGGGTTCGACCCGCCGCAGGGCTGGCCTAGCCGCCCACACTACGACGGATCGTCAGACTGACCACGCCCGGCGTGCGCCGCCTGCGGGTCTCGACTTCCCCGACCGCGCCGTCGGCGCGGGTGCCGTCGTACTTCTCGCGACGCTCGGAGAAGCTGCGTCCGAACAGGTCGGTGGCTTCCGCGCGCAGCCGCCAGTGTTCGCCGATGCGGCGCTCGGCGAACAGCGTCCAGCCGACGGCCTCGGATTCGCGGGTGATGCGATCGTAGCGGTACTTGGTCTGGCGCTCGCCGATATGCTCCACCAGCACGCCCCAGTTCGCGCGCAGCGCGGGCAGCTCCTGGGAGAATTCAATCTCGCCCTCGACCGGTTCTTCGTCGGAGATGCCGCGGCCACGGCCGGTGACCGGATCGGTCACGCGGCTGGCGCGCCACAGCAGGGTGGAACGGATGCGGCCGCCGGCGATGCCCCAGGCGTCGAGCGGTGCGGCCAGTTCCAGCGACAGCGTGTTGCGGCGACCGCGGCCGATGTTGCCCGGCGCGTCGAACACGTCGTCGTCGGTGACCACCAGCACCCGGTCCACCGCGTCCTCGATCCGGTCGTGCGTCCAGCCCAGGGTCAGCGCCGCGTCCTCGCCAAAGCGGTGCTCCCAGGACAGCGTGGCGCGCCAGGTCTTGTCCGGCTCCAGTTCGGCGTTGCCGGCGCTGACCACACCGCCGTCGAGCGAGGCCGAGGCGACGAAGTCGTTGAAGTCCAGCTGCCCGACCTCGCGCGAGAGCGAGAGGCGCCACTGGTCCGATTTACCCGCGTCCCAGCGCAGCGCGAGTCGCGGCTTGGCATAGGTGAAGCCGCGCTGCAGCGGGCTGTCGCCGGACTGCGCGATCTCCGAGCGTTCGACCCGCAGGCCCGGTTCGATCGTCCAGTCCTGCGCGGGGTTCCAGGTGGCGCCGAGCGTGGCTTCGCCGCGCCGCTCGCGGATCCGAACGTCCGAACCGGGCAGCGGAACGTCGACGCCGCCCTCCTGCACGCGGCTGTCGCCGTCGAGGGCGTTGTAGGCGCCTTCGAGCGCCGCATTGAACGACAGCACGTCCGAGCGCGCATGGGTCAGCGCGATCCGCGCGATCGTCTCGCCGCTGCCGGTATCGCCCTCGAAGCGCTCGTCGTCGTCGCCGGCCTGCGAGTGCTCGCGTTCCTCGAGCCAGCCGCGCTGCACGCTGGCCATGGCCTCGAGCGTGGTGCGGCCCCGGAACTGGCGCACGAAGCGCATGCCGACCTCGGCCTCGCGGTAGCGCTCGCGCTCGCCGATGCGTTCGGCATCGTCGACGGCCGAGGCGCCGATGCGTGTGGTGGTGCGCGCATCCTCGCCGCGCAGCGCGCCGGTCAGCGACAGGCGACCGGATGCGAGCGGCTGGCGCCAGCTCACCGCGGCTTCCTGCTCGCCCTCGATGGTGCGCATGTCCAGCGACCGGCGCCACGTGTCCGCACCCTCCCGGGTGCGGATGCTGCCGTGGCTGGTGTCGTCGTCGATCTCGCGGACCGACTTGAGCGACACGTCCAGTGCGGTGTCGCCGCGGCGGCGGCCGTACTCGAACTTGGCCCGCGGTTCCGGCGCACCGCCGTCGGTGGCGGCGGAGAACCCGGTTTCGACCGCCCACTCGGTGCTCGCGTCGTCGCGGCGGACCACGTTGGCCAGCACCGCGTAGCCGCCCATGTCGATGCCGGGCATGCCGGCGTGGATGAGTTCGATGCGCGCCACCGCGCGCGCCGGGATGCGCTTGAGCAGCGCGGCGGTATCCTCGCGCTTGCTGGTCGGGCGCGCGCCGTCGAACAGCACGTTGCCGGTGGCACCGGCATAGCCGCGCACGTCGGCGTCGGACTCGACGATGGTGAAGCCGGGCAGCCGCAGCACCATGTCGTAGGCGTTGGCCGGTGCGACGTCGTCGAAGTAGTCGGCGGCGTAGACCGTGCGCGAACGCGAGTCGCCTGCCGATTGCGCATGCGCGGCGGCGGGGAGGCAGGCGCCGGCGGCGAGCAGGCAGGCGTACAACAGCGCGTGGTGGTGTTCCCGCCGCATGGTCATGTCTGGTTCCCCGGAAGTCGCTGCAAGGCTAGACTCGACGCGCTGACAGCACGGCCACGGTCGCTGTCAGGTTGCTGTCAGGAGGGGTCTCGCATGCTGCCCGCCATGAATACCCAGACCGGTTCTTCGCGCATCCGCCCGCTCCTGCTGCCGTTGCTCATCGGCATCGTGGCGATCCTTCCCGTGTCCGCCGTGCTGGCGGGCAAGAGCGACCACATCGAGGCCCGCGAACTGCTCCGCCGCGGCGAGATCGTGCCGCTGGCGCAGATCCTCGAGGTCGTGGCCCATCGCGTCCCCGGTGACGTCATCGAGGTCGAACTCGAGCGCGACGACGGCGTCTGGGAATACAAGGTCAAGGTGCTCACCGCCACCGGCCGGGTCCGCAAGCTCACCCTCGATGCGCGCAACGGCGCGGTGCTCAAGATCAAGGATGATTGATGCGTTGTCTGGTCGTCGAGGACGAGCCTGACATCCGCGCCGACCTGGCGCGCGCGCTCGAGGCGGCCGGATTCTTCGTGGAGACCGCCGCCGACGGCGACGCGGCGTGGTACCAGGGCGACGTCGAGGACTACGATGCGGTGATCCTCGACCTCGGCCTGCCGCAGCTCGACGGCCTGACCGTGCTGCGGCGCTGGCGTTCGGCCGGGCGCACGTTCCCGGTGATTGTGGTGTCCGCGCGCGGCGACTGGACCGAAAAGGTCGAGGGCATCGAGGCCGGGGCGGACGACTACCTGTCCAAGCCGTTCCAGATGGGCGAGCTGGTCGCGCGCGTGCGCGGGCTGGTGCGGCGCGGCGCCGGCAAGCTTTCGCCGGTCATCGAGATCGGCCGGCTGCGCCTGGACACGGTGCGCATGAGCGCCTCGTTCGACGGCGCGCCGGCGCGGATCTCGCCGCTGGAATTCCGCCTGCTCGACTACCTGGCCCACCAGCCCGGCCGTGCGGTGCCGGCCGGCGAACTGGCCGAACACCTGTACGGCGCCACCGAAAGCGGCGACGCCAACGCGATCGAGGCGATCGTGGCGCGCCTGCGGCGCAAGTTCGGCAGCGCGGTCATCACCACCCGGCGCGGCTTCGGCTACCTGCTGGAACAGGACCGATGATCGCCCGCTCGCTGCGCTGGCGCCTGCTGCTGGCCGCGGCGGCGGCGATCCTGATGGCGCTGGCGATCGCGTGGGTATTCATGACACTGCTGTTCGGACGGCACCTGGAGCGCCAGCTCGAAGCCGAGATGACGCGCGGCGCGCTGGTGCTGGTCGCCGGCCTGGAGCTGTCGCCCGCGGGCGGGCCGGTGCTTGTCGCGCAGCCGGTGGATCCGCGCCTGGACAAGCCCGCCGGCGGCGCCTACTGGCAGGTGTCCGCGGACGGCGGCACGTTGCGTTCGCGCTCGCTGTGGGATGCGGTGCTGCCGGTGCCCGCCGATGTCCCCACGGATGCGTGGCGGATGCGTCGCGCGTCCGGGCCGTTCGGGCATCCGGTGGCGGTGCTCGAGCGCCGCCTGGTCATCGAGTCCGACCACGCCCCGGTGGTGGTGCAACTGGCGCAGGACACCGCACCGCTGACCACGGCGCGTGCCGGTTTCGCGCGCGAGCTGGCGGTGTTCCTGGCGGCGCTGTGGGCGGTGCTGTCCGCGGCTGCCTGGCTGCAGGTCACGCTGGGGCTGCTGCCGCTGGGGCGGATCCGCGGCGACCTGGTGAAGCTGGAGAACGACGCCGATGCGCGCCTGCCGCCGGCGCGCCTGCGCGAGATCCAGCCGCTGGTGCAGGCGATCAATTCGCTGGCCGACGCGCGCGCCGGCGAACTCGAGCTTGCGCGCCGGCGCGCCGCCGACCTGGCGCACGGCCTCAAGACGCCATTGGCCGCGCTGGCCGCGCAGAGCCGGCGCGCGCGCGAGGCCGGTGCGGACGCCGCCGCCGACGGCATGGATCGCGCCATCGCCGCGATCGGCCGCGTGGTCGACGCCGAGCTGGCGCGGATGCGGCTGGCGCGGGTGGGGCGCGTGCCCGGCGCCAGCGCGGGCGTGCGCGCGGTGGTCGAGCGGCTGGTCAACGTGCTCGAACACACCGAACAGGGCGGCCAGCTCGCCTTCGCCATCGACATCCCCGCCGGGTTGCAGCTGGCGATGCAGGAGGAGCACCTGTCGGAGGTGGTCGGGGCGGTGCTCGAGAACGCGGTGAAGTACGCCCGCCGCCAGGTGCGGATCACCGCCGCGGCGGGACCGGAATGGACCAGCCTGTGCATCGAGGACGACGGCGCCGGCATCCCCCCGGCGCTGCTGGAGCAGGCCCTGGTGCGCGGGCGCCGGCTGGACGAGGCGGGCGGCAGCGGCCTGGGCCTGTCGATCGCGCGCGAACTGGTCGAGGCCAGCCACGGCCGCATCGCCCTGGATGCCTCGCCGCTGGGCGGCCTGCGGGTGCGTTTCGCTTGGGGGGCCGGCACCGGGAACTGAACGCGCCGGCGGTTGCCTTCACGGCATCTCCACTCCGGAAACGGCAGCCTTCACAAACCTGAAGACTGTACTTCCCCACGACAACTTTCACCGGAGCAGGCATGCGCGGATCAACGGAACCGGGCGGTCTCGTCCTCATCGTCGAGGACAACCGCAATATCTCGGAAATGGTGGGCGAATACCTGGAGGGCCGCGGCTTCGAGGTCGATTACGCCTCCGACGGCCTCGACGGCTACCGGCTGGCGGCCGAAAACACTTACGACGTGATCGTCCTCGACCTGATGCTGCCGCGGCTGGACGGCATCGAGGTCTGCAAGCGCCTGCGCGAGGAAGCGCGCAAGTCCACGCCGGTGCTGATGCTCACCGCGCGCGACACCCTCGACGAGAAGCTGACCGGCCTGGGCGCCGGTGCCGACGACTATCTCACCAAGCCATTCGCCATCCAGGAACTGGAGGCGCGGCTGCGCGCGCTGATCCGCCGCGAGCGCCGGCAGGTGGGCTCGGAAGTGCTCAAGGTCGCCGACCTGGTGCTCGACCCGGCCAGCCTGCGCGCCACCCGCGGCGGCACCGAGCTGCAGCTTTCGCCGATCGGCCTGAAGTTGCTGACCATCCTGATGCGCGAGTCGCCGCGGGTGGTCAACCGGCAGGAAATCGAGCGCGAGATCTGGGGCAACAGCCTGCCCGACTCGGACACCCTGCGCAGCCACCTGTACAACCTGCGCAAGACCATCGACAAGCCGTTCGACAAGCCCTTGCTGCACACCGTGCAGAGCGCCGGCTACCGGATCGCCGACATCGAACAACCGCCGACCTGACCGGCGACGACGCGTTCGTTCCTCCATGTCGCAGGGCCTTCCGCGCAAGCTGCGCTATGCCTTCATCCTGCAGGTGATGCTGGCGAGCGTGGCCGTGGTCGTCGGCGCCGCGGTCACCGGCAGCATCGTCAAGCGGGCGCTGACCGACCAGCAGCTGCGCAACGAGGCGGAGCAGTTCTGGAGCGCGCGCGCCGGCGATCCCGCGCATCCACTGCCGCGCACCTCCACGGTGCACGGCTGGTTCGTGGCCACGGGCCACTCGCAGGACGCGGTGCCCGCGGAGCTGCGCGGCTTCGGCAACGGGATCTCCCGCCTCGCCGACGGCGACAGGAAGCTCTTCATCGACGAGCGGCCACAGGGGCGGCTGTACCTGGTGATGTCGTTCGAACTGCTCGACCGCGTCATCCGGCGCGCGGGCGTGGTCTCGATCCTGCTCGCGCTGCTCGCGATCTACCTGACCACCTGGCTGACCTACCGGGCCACCAAGCGCCTGGTGACGCCGGTGAGCTGGCTGGCGCGGCAGGTGGCCAGGTGGGATCCCAGCAATCCCGACATGCAAACCATCGCCCCCGGCCGGATGCCGGGCGAGGACGGCAGCGAGGTGCGCCAGCTGACCGGTGCGCTGCGCAGGCTGACCCGGCGGACCCGCGAGCTGGTCGCGCGCGAGCGCGACTTCACCCGTGACGCAAGCCACGAACTGCGCACGCCGCTGACCGTGATCCGCGTGGCCACCGACATGATGCTCGCGGATCCGGAGATCCCGCAGCGCACCCATCGCACGCTGAAGCGCGTGCAGGGCGCGGGCCGGGACATGGAGGCGATCATCGATGCCTTCCTGATCCTCGCCCGCGAGAACGTGCATGCGCCACTGACCGAGGACTTCAACGTCGTGCCGGTGGTCGAGGAAGAGGTGGCCAAGGCGCGACCGCAGGTCGAGGGCAAGCCGGTGGAACTCGAACTGGCCATCACCGCGTCGCCGCGCGTGCACGCGTCGCCACGCGTGCTGGCGGTGATGCTCGGCCAGCTGCTCGAGAACGCCTGCGCGTTCACCGAGAGCGGGCGGATCGAGGTGCGGCTGGAAGCAGGTCGCGTGGTGGTATCCGACACCGGCATCGGCATGCCGGCCGAGGTGCTGCACAAGGCCTGGGACCCGTTCTACCGCGCCGACCTCGTCAACCCGTCCGGCAAGGGCATGGGCCTGTCGATCGTGCGCAGGCTCGGCGAGCGGTTCCATTGGCCGGTCCGGCTGGACAGCACGCCCGGCGCCGGTACCACGGCGTCGATCGAGTTCGCCCGCGACGTCATCGCGCGCGGGGATTCCTGAAGGCTGCCCGAGCCGGGAACCGCCTGCCGCCGGCGCCTGTCAACCCGACAGCCATCCGCGCGTTGTCCGCCTCGACACCACAGCCCCGTGAATCCCCCCGCATGAGCAAGCCACGCAGCAAGCCCGCCTCGAACCGCAGCAAGCGACGCCTCCTGGTGGGCGTGGTGGTGGCCGCACTCGCGGCACTCGCCGCTTGGTACTGGCTGTCGCATCGCGCCGCGGCCGACGAGGGCGAGTGGCGCACCACCACCGTCGAGAGCGGCGACATCCGCGTGGCCATCTCGGCGACCGGCACGCTGAGTGCGATTTCCACGGTCACCGTCGGCAGCCAGGTCTCCGGCCAGGTCACCGACGTGCTGGTCGACTTCAACGACAAGGTCACGAAGGACCAGGTGATCGCGCGCATCGACCCGAGCACCTACGAGGCGCAGATCAACCAGGGCAACGCCCAGGTCGCCAGCGCGCAGGCTTCGCTGCGGCAGGCGCAGGCGACGCTGGCCAACGCCGAGGCCGACTACAGCCGCAAGGCCGAGCTCGGGGCGAGCCAGCTGGTCGCCAGGAGCGACATCGACCTGGCCCGCGCCGCGCGCGACCAGGCCCGCGCCCAGGTGAACGCCGCGCAGGCGCAGATCCGCCAGCAGACCGCGTCCACCGAAACCACCCGCATCAACCTCGGCCGCACCGTGATCCGCTCGCCGGTGGACGGGGTGGTGCTCACCCGCACCATCGAGCCCGGCCAGACCGTGGCCGCCAGCCTGCAGGCGCCGGAGCTGTTCACCATCGCCGAGGACCTGTCGAAGATGAAGATCGAGCTGGCCGTCGACGAATCCGACATCGGCCAGGTCAAGACCGGCCAGGCCGTGTCGTTCACCGCCGATGCCTTCCCCGATCGCCAGTTCAGGGGCGTGGTCGACCAGGTGCGGCTGTCGGCGACGACCACCAACAACGTGGTCACCTATCCGGTGGTGGTCACCGTCGACAACGACGACGGCACCCTGCTGCCGGGGCTGACGGTGAACGCAGAGATCGAGGTCAGCAAGCGCGACGGCGTGCTCAAGGTCGCCAACGCCGCGCTGCGCTACAAGCCCGCGAATGAAAGCGCCACCAGCCAGGCCCCGCGCGCGGCGCGCGGCAGTGGTGGCGGGGTGGGCGACGATCTCGCCCGCACCGCAGCCTCGCTGGAACTCGATGCCACCCAGCAGGCCGCCTTCGACAGCGCCAACGCCGCGATCGAGCGGCGCCAGGCCGCGCGCCAGGCCGCGCCGCAGCAGCAGGGCAACAGCATGTTCGGCGGCCCCGGCGGGCAGCGCTCGGGCGGCAGCAGCGACAGTGCCATGCAGGCGCAGATCCGCCAGCGCATGCTCGAACGCTACCAGCAGGATTTCGCCGCCTTCCGCACCGCGCTCGACGACGCGCAGCGCGCGAAGTGGGATGCCGCCGTGTCGGCGCTGGTCGGCGCGCGCCGGGCACCGCTGTACAAGCTGGTCAACGGCCAGCCGCAGCAGGTGATGGTGCGCATCGGCGCCAGCGACGGCACCACCACCGAGGTGTCGGGCAACATCAAGGCCGGCGACGTGGTGATCACCGGCGAGCGCCCGCGGTCGTGAGTGCGACCGTGGCGGCCGCGCGGCCCGCGGTGATCGAGACCCGCGCGCTCGGCAAGGTCTACTCGCCCGGCACGCAGGCCGAGGTGGTGGCGCTCAGGGGCGTCGACCTGCGTATCGCGCGCGGCGACTTCGTGGCGATCATGGGGCCTTCGGGTTCGGGCAAGTCGACGCTGATGAACCTGGTCGGCTGCCTGGACACCGCCAGCAGCGGCAGCTACGAGTGCGACGGCATTGACGTCTCGACGCTCGACGCCGAGGAACTGGCAACCCTGCGCCGCGACAAGATCGGCTTCGTGTTCCAAGGCTTCAACCTGCTGCCGCGGATGAGCGCGGTGGACAACGTGGCGATGCCGCTGGGCTACGCGCGGGTGCCGGTCGCCGAGCGCCACGAGCGCGCGCGCCAGGCGCTGGCCGCGGTCGGCCTGGCCGAACGCGGTGGACACCTGCCCAGCGAACTGTCCGGCGGCCAGCAGCAGCGCGTGGCGATCGCGCGCGCGCTGATCAACCAGCCGCCGATCCTGCTTGCCGACGAACCCACCGGCGCGCTGGACAGCAAGACCGGCGAGGAAATCCTCGCCCTGTTCAAGCGCCTGCGCGACGCCGACCACACCGTGGTGCTGATCACCCACGACCCCGAAGTCGCCGCGCACGCCGACCGCACCTACGTGATGCACGACGGCGAGCTGCACGAGCAGGAGCGGACATGAACTTCACCGACATCCTGCGCACCGCCATCCACGCCCTGCGCGGCAACTGGATGCGCAGCGCGCTGACCTCGCTGGGCGTGATCATCGGCATCGCCGCGGTGATCGTGATGGTGTCGGTCGGGCAGGGCACACAGCGCGAGATCGACAGCCTGGTGTCGGGACTGGGCTCGCAGCGCCTGGACATCTCGCCCGGCGCCCGCCGCGGCGCCGGCGGCGCGCGTCAGAGCGCCAGCAGCTTCTTCACCCTGACCGAGGGCGACGTCGACGCCATCCGCAACGAGATCCCGGAAGTGCAATACGTGGCCGGCGCGCTGCGCGGCAATACCCAGGTGGTGTTCGCGGAGAACAACGCGGCGACCAGCTGGCAGGGCGTGCAGCCGGACTGGTTCGCGATCAACGACTGGAAGGTCGCGCAGGGCGCCGGCTTCGAGGCGCAGGACTACAGCAGCGCGGCGAAGAACGTGATCATCGGCGAGACCGTGCGCCGCACCCTGTTCGGCGACGACACCGGCGTCGGCCAGACCATCCGGCTGGGGCGGGTGCCGTTCACCGTGGTCGGCACGCTGGCGCCGAAGGGGCAGGGCGGCTTCGGCCAGGACCAGGACGACATCGTGATGGTGCCGCTGGAAACCGGGCGCCGCCGCCTGCTCGGGATGATGGGCCTGCCGCCGAGCGCGGTCATGCAGGTCGCGCTGACCGTCACCAGTGCCGACGACCTGGACTACGTGCAGGGCGAGGTCGAGGCGCTGTTGCGCCAGCGCCACAAGATCCGTCCCGGCGACGACGACGACTTCCGCGTGCGCAACATCAGCGAGATCGTGGCAACGCGCACTGCCACCACCAACCTGATGTCCAAGCTGCTCGGCGCCGTGGCGACGATCTGCCTGATCATCGGCGGCATCGGCATCATGAACATCATGCTGGTGTCGGTGACCGAGCGCATCCGCGAGATCGGCCTGCGCATGGCCGTCGGCGCCGGGCCCAGCGACGTGCGCCGGCAATTTCTCGCCGAGGCGATGCTGATCTCGCTGATCGGCGGGGTGATCGGCATCGGGATCGGCGTGGTCGGCGCGCTGCTGGTGGGCAGGTTCAGCGAACTGCCGGTGGCGCTGAACGGGCAGGTGGTGGCGCTGGCGGCGGTGTTCTCGATCAGTACCGGCCTGTTCTTCGGCTATTACCCGGCGCGCAAGGCCTCGCAGCTGGATCCGATCGAGGCGCTGCGGCAGCAATAGCAGGCGTTGTGCGGCCATCGGCCGCCGATCGCCTATCCTGTCGCGATGGACACCACGACACCCAACCCACCTGTCGCCCTGGTCATCCACGGCGGCGCCGGGGTGATCGAGCGCGACCGGCTCGGCGCCGACGACGAGCGCGAAATCCGCGCCGGGCTCGATGCCGCGCTCGATGCCGGACAGGCCGTGCTCGTGCGCGGCGGCAGCGCGCTCGACGCGGTCGAGGCCGCGGTGCGCGCGCTGGAGGATTCTCCGCGCTTCAATGCCGGCCACGGCGCGGTCTACGACGCGGAAGGGCGGCACGAACTCGACGCCTCGGTGATGGAGGGCCACACCCGTCGCGCCGGTGCGGTCGCGGGCGTGACCACGATCCGCAACCCGGTCTCGCTGGCGCGCGCGGTGATGGAACATTCCCCGCACGTGATGCTGATCGGCGCGGGCGCGGAAGCCTTCGCCGACACGCGCGACGATATCGCCCGCGAGCCGAACGCGTACTTCGATACCCCGCACCGGCGCGCCGAACTCGAGCAGGCGCAGGCCCGCGAACGCGCCGACGCCGACGCGGCGGAGAACCTCAAGGGCAAGTATTTCGGCACCGTCGGCGCGGTCGCGCTGGACGCGCAGGGCCACATCGCCACGGCCACTTCCACCGGCGGCATGACCAACAAGCGCTGGGGCCGGGTCGGCGACACGCCGCTGGTCGGCGCGGGGACCTGGGCGGACGGGCGCTGCGGCGTGTCGGGCACCGGCTGGGGCGAGTTCTTCATCCGCTGCGCCGTCGCCCACGACATCGCCGCGCGCGTGGCCTACCGTGGCGATTCGCTGCAGGCCGCGGCGGAAGCGGTGATCCTCGACGCCGTGCCCGGGTTGGGCGGCGATGGCGGCGCGATCGCGCTCGACCGCGACGGCAACATCGCCATGGTCTTCAACACCTCGGGCATGTACCGCGGCTGGGTGCGGCCGGACGGCAGCCGTGGCACTGCGATCTTCGGCGAAGCCTGACCCGCGTCAGCGCAGGTACGGCGCCACGACCCCGCGCCACAGCGCGTAGCCGCGCGCGTTCATGTGCAGCTGGTCGTTGCCGAACAGTTCGGCGCGCGGGCGGCCGTCGGCGTCGAGCATGGGCGTGGCGACGTCGATGAAGTCGACGGCCCGCATCCGCGCCGCCTCGGCTTTCACCAGCGCGTTGGCGCGCTGCTGCGCCGGCAGCTGCGCGATGCGTGCCGGGCTGGGCTTGATCGCCAGCCAGGCGATCGGGACACCGGGCAGGTCGCGGCGGACGCGGGCGACGAAGGTGCGGAAGTCGTCGCGCACCTGCTCGGGCGAACGCTTGGCGTCGATGTCGTTGTCGCCCGCGTACAGCACGATCCGCTGCGGCGCGTAGCGCACGGCGACCTCGTCCGCGTACCAGGTCGCGTCGCGCAGCTGCGAACCGCCAAAGCCGCGGTTGAGCACCGGCACGCCGGGGAAATCCTCCGCCAGCGTCGCCCACATCCGCACCGAGGAACTGCCGGTGAACACCACCGGATGCGCAGGCGGCGGCTGCGCCGCGTCTTCGGCGGCGAACCGGGCCATGTCCGCCGCCCACTGCGGCGAGGACACCGGGTCGAGCGGCGCGGAATCCGGCACCGGGGCCACGCCGGTCGCGGTCGCGGCCGGACCCGTGCCGGCGCAGCCCGGCAGCAGGGCCGCAAGCAGGGCCGCGAGGAGCAGGGCGATGGACGACTGGACGACGCGCATGGCGGCTCCGGTGGCGGCAGGCCGCCAGTGGAACAGCCGTGCATGCGCGATGCAAACCGCCCCGCGTACAGGCGCCGGGGACGGCCGATGTGGCAAAATCGACCGGTTGCGGCCGTTTGGCCGCGGTCTCCACGCCTGTCCATGCCGTCCACTCCCGAACCCGTCCGCGCCGGCCCCAGCCCCATCCGGGCGTCCGGCCGACCGCGTTCCCGCGTGCGGGGCTGAGGTGGCGGACGAAATCGGCCACCTTCCGCGCGGTCCGGCGCGCATCCTGCTTGCGACCCGGTGGTCGCTGCAGGGCCTGCGCGCGGCGTGGCTGCACGAATCCTCGTTCCGGCTCGAGGCCTACCTGTTCGTCCTGCTGGCGCCGCTGGCGTGGTGGCTGGGCGGGAGCGGCATCGAGCGCGCGCTGATGATCGGATCGATGCTGATGGTGCTGAGCGCGGAGCTGCTGAACTCGGCGATCGAGGCGGTGATCGAGCGCTACGGCGCCGAGCACCACGAGCTGGCCGGGCGCGCCAAGGACATGGGGTCCGCGGCGGTGTTCGTGCTGATGATGAACGTACTGCTGTGCTGGGGCCTGGTCCTGGCACCGCGCTGGACTTGATGCAGGCGCGCGTGCGCCGGGCGCCGCCGCGCGCGAAACCATTCTTGAAGGAAACTGCTTGATGAGTTGGGAAATGCTGGCCGATCCGCAGGTATGGATCCTGCTGTTGACGTTGAGTTCGATCGAGATCGTGCTGGGCATCGACAACCTCGTCTTCATCTCGATCGCGGTCAGCCGCCTGCCCGCGGAGAATCGCGAGCGTGCGCGCAAGTTCGGCATCGCCGTGGCCTGCCTGACCCGCATCGCGCTGCTGCTCACGCTGGCCTACCTGGCGCACATGAAGCAGGACCTGTTCACCCTGTTCGGGCGCGGCGTCTCGGTGCGCGACCTGATCCTGATCCTCGGCGGCATCTTCCTGCTGGTGAAGGGCACGATGGAGATCCGCGACCTGGTCAACGGCGAGGAGGAGTCGGAGGACATCCACACCAAGCCGGTCACCTCGTTCGGCGCGGTGATCGCGCAGATCGCGGTGATCGACATCGTGTTCTCGCTCGACTCGGTGATCGCCGCGGTCGGCATGGCCGACGAATACGTGCCGGTGATGGTGGCCGCGATCCTGCTGGCGGTGGCCGTGATGCTGCTGGCCGCGCGCCCGCTGGGCCAGTTCATCGACAACAATCCGACGATCAAGATGCTGGCGCTGGCCTTCATCGTGCTGATCGGCGCCTACCTGCTGGTCGACGGCCTCGGCCTGCACATGCCCAAGGGCTACATCTACGGCGCGATGGGCTTCTCGGCCGCGGTCGAGTGCCTCAACCTGTGGGCCAAGCGCCGCGCGCGGCTGCGCGGCGAGGGCGACTGAGGGCGTTCGCCGGCCGGCGTTGCGTGGCCCGTCCGGGAGTGCTGCAATGCCGGCATCCTTCCGATGGAGCCGGACCATGCGATTGATCCTGTTGATGGTGCTTGCCGCCCTGCTCAGCGGCTGCGGGTACAACCAGATCCAGCAGAAGGACGAAGCGGTCAACGCCGGCTGGTCCGAGGTGCTCAGCCAGTACAAGCGCCGAGCGGACCTGGTCCCCAACCTGGTCAACACGGTCAAGGGCTACGCGTCGCACGAGCAGCAGGTGCTGACCCAGGTGACCGAGGCGCGCGCCAAGGTCGGGCAGATCAACGTCAACGCCGACGACGTGGCCTCGCTGGCGCAGTTCCAGGCGGCGCAGGGAGAGTTGTCGAGCGCGCTGTCGCGGTTGATGGCGGTCGTGGAGAGCTACCCCAACCTCAAGGCCGACCAGGCCTTCCTGAACCTGCAGACCCAGCTGGAGGGCACCGAGAACCGGATCACGGTGGCGCGCGGCCGCTACATCCAGCTGGTGCAGGACTACAACACCTACATCCGCTCGTTCCCGCAGAACCTGGTTGCGATGATGTTCGGTTACAAGACCAGGCCGAATTTCACGGTCGAGAACGAAGCGCAGATCCAGGATGCACCCACGGTGGATTTCGGCAGCAGCGCGCCGGAGGCGCCGCCACAGCCGGCGCCTGCCGGCTGATCCGGTCGCACATCGACGCAGGAGGCATCGATGGTATCCAGGCAGGGACGCAGGCGGCTCGCAGGCATTGTCGACACGTTGGCGCTGGCCGTGGTCCTGGCCAGCGCATTCGCGGTTGCGCCGGCAGCCGCGCAGGACCGGGCCACCCCGCCGGCCGTGCCGGTCCTGGTGGAAAAGAGCGCCGATGGCGGCGTCCTGGCCGCGGTGCCACCGCTGTCGTCGGCGGTGATCGATACCAGCGGCACGCTGTCGGGCAACGCGACCAGCCGTATCGAGGCCCGCATCGCCACCTTCGAGGAAGGCACCGGCAGCCAGCTCCAGGTCCTGGTCGTCCCGACCACCGGGGATGAATCGATCGAGGCGTACGCGAACCGCGCATTCGAGGCGTGGAAGCTCGGCCGCAAGGGCGTCGACGATGGTCTCCTGCTGGTGGTGGCGAAGAACGACCGCCAGGCACGCATCGAGGTGGGTTACGGGCTGGAAGGCGTGATTCCCGACATCACCGCCGGCCGGGTGCTGGACGAGTACGTGGTGCCGAAGTTCCGCGATGGCGACTACGGCGGCGGCATCGAAGCCGGCGTGGAGCAGCTGATCCGCCTGGCCGAAGGCGAGGCATTGCCCCCGCCGGAGCATGGCACTGGGGATGATGTGAGCGGCCAGGGCCTGCTTCTGCTGGTGCTGCTCGCGGTCGTTGGCGGCATGGTCGGATCGTTGAAGGGGGTGAGCTGGCCGTGGATGCTCGGTGCCACGATATTGGCCTGCGTACTGGTCGCGGCCCTGATGCCCGGCATGTTCGTTGCGTACCTGTTGTCGATGCCGTTCACGCTCGTTTTTTTCTGGCCGCTGGGCTGGTTCCTCATGCAATCCGGCAAGGCGCGTTGGTGGGCGGGTGCGGTGCTGGCCCTGGTCGCACTGGCGGCGCTGCTGGTGCAGCTGTTTGGCGGCATCAAAGTAATAACGGGGCTTGTCATCGTGCTGGTGGCCGCATTCCTGTGCGTCTTCCTGTCGCTGCCGGTGCTTGGTGCGACACATGCGTGGAAGCACAACCGGACGGGCTTCTGGGTGCGAGCATGTGTCTGGATTGCCGGTCTGTCGTTCGCGCTGTATGCCAGCGCCTCCGCGGACTGGTCGATCGATACCATGATCCCGGCAGGCATGGCTTGCTTCATCGGCACCATTGTCCTGTTTGCGACCGCCCTGCCGGGCGGTAGCGGGTCGGGCGGCCGATCTTCCCGTTCCGGCTCGCGATCCTCCCACTCGAGGTCTTCCCGCTCTTCGAGTTCAAGCAGCCGTTCCGGTGGGGGTGGCAGGAGTGGCGGCGGTGGAGCGTCGCGGAGCTGGTGAAGGCGGCCCGGTCCGGTTCCGGTACCCTTTTGCAGGTGAATTCCTCGATGTCCCATCCGCCTGGTCACCGAGGCCGCGCATGGCGCATGCCGGCATGGCTGCCGACGCTGTTCCTGCCTGTGCTGCTGTCATGGGCAGTCATCGCTTCCGCGCAACAGGCAGCGGCGATCCCGCCGCTGGATTCCCCGGTGGTCGACACCACCGGCACGCTTGATGACGCGCAGAAGCAGCAGCTTGAGCAGCAGGCATTG
This sequence comes from Luteimonas lutimaris, assembly GCF_039537065.1. Lineage (NCBI taxonomy): Bacteria > Pseudomonadati > Pseudomonadota > Gammaproteobacteria > Lysobacterales > Lysobacteraceae > Luteimonas > Luteimonas lutimaris. The sequence goes on from NZ_BAAAZU010000003.1 coordinate 369,791, forward strand.
GCGTTGCAGCAGCGCAAGGGCAGCCAGCTGCAGGTGTTGCTGGTAGGCAGCACCCGGCCCGAGTCGATCGAGCAGTACACCCAGCGCGTGTTCGACCAGTGGAAGCTGGGCCGCAAGGGCGTCGACGACGCCGTGCTGCTGGTGGTCGCCAAGGACGACCGCCGCGTGCGCATCCAGCCCGGCTACGGGCTGGAGGGCGCGATCCCCGACATCACCGCCGGCCGCGTCATCCAGGAATACATGGCGCCGAAGTTCCGTGCCGGCGACTACGGCGGCGGTATCGTCGACGCGACCGCGGTGCTTGTGCAACTGATCGACGGCGAACCGCTTCCGGCGCCGATTGCCGACAACCGCGGCAGCGAAAGTACCGTGGGCCGTGCAAGCCAGGTGGGCCGTGGCGGTGGCGGGGACAACCGGTGGACGTTCACGCTGATTGTCGCCTTCGTTGCCGCGAGCTTCGTGCGTCGTCTGTTCAGCCGTGCGCCGGCCTTGACGCGCGGCCTGCTGACCGGCGGCGTGGCGGGCAGCCTGGCGTGGCTGCTGTCGGCGCAACTGTCGATGGGCCTGATGATGGCGGTGCTCGGATTCGTCCACGGTGTGTTCAAGGCGCCCGGCGGCAGCTACGTGCGGCACGGCGGCTGGAGCCGGTCCGGTGGCAGCGGCAGTTCGGGCGGTGGTGGCTGGAGCAGCTCGGGCAGCTCCCGGAGCAGCGGCTGGTCCGGCGGCGGCGGCAGGAGCGGAGGCGGCGGCGCCTCGGGGAGCTGGTGATGCCGAACCGGTTCACGCGGCTGTTGCGCCACCTGGCCACCGGCGCGGAGGCGCGCCTGTTCTCCGACGGCAGCCTGCAGCGCATCGCCGACGCGGTGGCCGAAGGCGAGGCGCGCCATCGCGGCGAGATCTGCTTCGCGGTGGAGCCGGCTTTGCCGGTGCGGCAGGTGCTGCGCGAGGTGCAGGCCCGCGATCGCGCGCACGAGGTGTTCGCGCAGCTGCGGGTCTGGGACACCCGCGCCAACAACGGCGTGCTGGTCTACCTGCTGCTGGCCGACCATCGCATCGAGATCGTCGCCGACCGCGGCCTCGCCGGCCTGGTCAGCGAGGAACAGTGGCGCGGCGCCTGCCTGCTGATGGAGGAGCGCTTGCGCGCCGGCGAGCCGGTCGAGGCGATCGTGCGCGGTGTCGCGGCGATCTCCGACCTGCTTGCGCTGCATTTCCCGCGCAGCCCCGGTGACATCGACGAGAACGAGTTGCCCGATCAGCCCCGCGTGCTCTGACGGGGGATCGCCGGCGCCGGTCCGGCAAGCACCACCACGCGCGCCGCGGCACAATAGGCGCAACGAAGGTCCGGAGCCACGCGCCCGATGCTGTTCCTCAATCAGATCGACCCGATCGCCTTCCGCCTCGGCCCGCTGGCCGTGCACTGGTACGGGATCATGTACCTGGTCGGCTTTGCCGTGGCCTGGTACCTCGGCCAGCGCCGGGTGCGCGCCGGGCGGCTGCCGGGCGTGGACGCCAATGCCTTCGGCGACCTGCTGTTCTACGGCATGCTCGGCGTGATGCTGGGCGGGCGCATCGGCTACATCCTGTTCTACGACCTGTCCACGTACCTGGCCGATCCGGTGCAGGTGTTCAAGATCTGGGAAGGCGGGATGAGCTTCCACGGGGGCCTGCTGGGCGTGGTGGTGGCCGCGTGGCTGTGGGCGCGCAGGCACCGGCTGCATTTCTTCGACGTGGCCGACTTCATCGTGCCGCTGGTGCCGCCGGGGCTGGGCTTCGGGCGGCTGGGCAACTACATCAATGGCGAGCTTTGGGGCAAGTTCACCGAGGCAGGCTGGGGTGTGGTGTTCCCGCAGGCGCCGGAGGTGACGAGGCTCGGACTCGATCCCGCTGCCCTGCGCGCGCAGTTCGAGGCCGGCGCGCTGGACGCCTTCGCGCGCCATCCCTCGCAGCTGTACCAGGCCGGGCTGGAAGGCCTGGCGATGTTCTGCATCCTGTGGTGGTACTCGCGCAAGCCGCGGCCGCGCTACGCGGTGGCCGGGATGTTCGCGCTGCTGTACGGCGTGTTCCGGTTCGCGGTGGAGTTCGTGCGCCTGCCCGACGCGCAGATCGGCTACCTCGCCTTCGGCTGGCTGACCATGGGCCAGGTGCTGAGCCTGCCGCTGATCGCGATCGGCCTGCTGTGGCTGTGGATGTCGCGGCGCGCGCCGACGCTGCAGCCGCAGCCGGCCGGGGACGCGGCATGAAGCAGTACCTCGACCTGCTGCGCCATGTGCTCGAGCACGGCACGGAAAAGTCCGACCGCACCGGCACCGGCACGCGCAGCGTGTTCGGCTGGCAGATGCGCTTCGACCTCAACGAAGGTTTTCCGCTGGTCACGACCAAGAAGCTGCACCTGCGCTCGATCGTGCACGAGCTGCTGTGGTTCCTGAAGGGCGAAACCAACATCGCCTACCTCAAGGACAACAAGGTCTCGATCTGGGACGAATGGGCCGACGCCGACGGCGAGCTCGGCCCGGTCTACGGCAAGCAGTGGCGGCGCTGGGCCGACACCGACGGCGGCGAGATCGACCAGATCCGCTGGGTGGTGGACGAGATCGGCCGCAATCCGGATTCGCGGCGGTTGATCGTCTCCGCCTGGAACGTGGCCGACCTGCCGCGCATGGCGCTGATGCCGTGCCACACGATGTTCCAGTTCTACGTCGTCGACGGGCGCCTGAGCTGCCAGCTTTACCAGCGCAGCGGCGACATCTTCCTCGGCGTGCCGTTCAACATCGCCAGCTATGCGCTGCTCACGCACATGGTGGCGCAGGTCACCGGGCTGGGCGTGGGCGATTTCGTGCATACGCTCGGCGACGCGCACCTGTACTCGAACCACGACCAGCAGGCGCGCGAGCAGCTCTCGCGCACGCCCCGCGCGCTGCCGACGCTGAAGCTCGACCCCGGCGTCCGCGACATCTTCGGCTTCAGCTACGACGACATCACGATCGAAGGCTACGATCCCCTGCCGGCGATCAAGGCACCGGTGGCGGTATGAAGGCCGTGCAGCGCGTGCTGGCGGGACTGCTTGCCTGCGTCTGCGCCGCTGCGTGGGCGCAGGCGCCATCCACGACGGAACTGCCGCCGCTTCCCGGGCAGCCGATCGAAGTCCCGCGACTGCCGGCCGATGCCGGCAAGGCGGACCTGCTCGAGGCCTACTTCCGCGTGACCGGCGACCCGATGCTGGACGGCCTGGTCGACGAGGTCGCGGCGGTGCCGGAAAGCGCGCGGCGCCGGGCGGATGGCTGCCCGCAGGCGATGGAGTTCATCGAGGCCGCGGCGCTGGAGCAGTTCCGGCCGTACCTGGAGCAGTCCGTCGCCCGATTGCGTGGCGACCTCATGGCGTTGCTCGGCGACGCCCTCACCGAAACCGACCTGCGTGCCTTCCTGCGGTTCGCGGCCACGCCCGATGGCCAGCGGCATCTCAACGGCGCCGCGCGCCGGGAAGGCGAGCTGAGGCTTGCGGCTTATCCGGCCTACGAGCAGGACGAAGAGCTGCGCACGTACCAGGACCACCTCGACCTCGCCGACACGCAGCTCGACGAAGCCCTGGACGGATGGCAGCAACGAATGATGACTGACGAGGATTTCGTCGCGACGCTGACCACGGTCCACGGCCGCTACGAGCAACTCCTGGCCGAATGCGCGGCGGACGGGACGGCGGGATGAGCCCGGCGCCGGCGATCGCCATGGTTGCGGCGGTGGATCGCAACCTGGCGATCGGCCGCGGCAACGCGATGCCCTGGCACCTGCCGGACGATTTCCGCCACTTCAAGGCGCTGACCCTCGGCAAGCCCATCCTGATGGGCCGCAGGACGGCCGAATCGCTGGGCCGCGCGCTGCCCGGGCGGCGCAACCTGGTGCTGACGCGTGGCGGCCGCGTGCCGTTCGAAGGGATGGAGGCGGTGGCCTCGCTCGACGCCGCGCTGCAGGCAGCGCGCGATGACGGCGCGGCGGCGCTGTGCGTGATCGGCGGCGGGCAGGTCTACGCGCTGGCGCTGCCGCGGGCGGCGACGATGCACCTGACCCACGTCGACACGGCGGTGGAGGATGCGGACGCGTTCTTCCCGGCGTTCGATGCCGCTGACTGGCGGGCCGTGTCGCGTGAGCGGCATGCGGCCGATGCCAGGCACGCCTTCGGCTTCGAGTTCGTCGAATACGTGCGCGCGTAGCAATCCCTTCCCGCGTAGATCTAGACGACCTCGCGCCCCGGCACCTGCACGATGCGCAACTCGTCGGTATCGAGCTGCAGCGCAGTGAGCTTGCCGCCCCACACCGCACCGGTGTCGATGGCGTGCACGCCGTGGCCGATGAACAGGTTCAGCGCGCTCCAGTGGCCGCAGACGATCTTCAGGTCCCGCGTCGCGTGCCCCGGCACCTCGTACCAGGGATACAGGCCCGGCTGTTGGGTGCCGGGCGTGTTCTTCTCCTCGAATGCGATCCGCCCGCGCGGCGTGCAGTAGCGCATGCGGGTGAAGATGTTGATGATCGCGCGCTCGCGGTCCAGGCCCTTGAGGCCGGGCGACCATGCGGGGCGGTCGCCGTACATCTGCTTGAACAGCTTGCGGTAGTTGCCGCTGCGCAGGCGGTCCTCGACCTCGCGCGCGTGCTTCTCCGCCATTTGCGTGGTCCACTTCGGCGCCAGCCCGGCGTGGATCATCATCCAGCCAAGGTCGCGGTCCACGTGTGCCAGCGGTTGCATGCGCAGCCAGTCGAGCAGCACGTCGCGGTCGTCCGCGAACAGCACCCGGCGCAGGTCCGGGTTGACCCGGCGCTGCTCTTCCTCGCGGCGCTCGGCGATCGCCAGCAGCGACAGGTCGTGGTTGCCCAGCACGCTGACCGCGCTGTCGCGCAGCGAATGCACCAGCCGCAGGGTCTCGAGCGACTGCCCGCCGCGGTTGACCAGATCGCCGCAGAACCACAGCCGGTCGCGCGCCGGATCGAAGGCGATCTTCTCCAGCAGCCGCTGTGTCGGTTCGAGGCAGCCCTGCAGGTCGCCGATGGCCCAGACGCTCATCTCGCCGCCTCGCGCCTCAATGCAGCGTCCGCGGCATCGACAGCGTGAACGGCGGGATCGGTGCGTCGAAGCGCGTGCCGTCGTCGCCGACCATGTCGTAGTTGCCTTCCATCGTGCCCACCGCGGTGGCCAGCACGGCGCCGGAGGTGTAGGTGAACTGTTCGCCCGGCTCGATCCGCGGCTGCTCGCCGACCACACCCTCGCCCGCGACCTCCTCGACCTGGCCGTTGGCGTCGGTGATCAGCCAGCGTCGCGCCAGCAGCTGCGCGGGCAGGCGCCCGACGTTGCGGATGCGGATGGTGTAGGCGAACACGTAGCGGTCGTCGTCGGGCGCCGATTCCTCGTCGAGGAAGCGGGTGGCGATCTGGATTTCGAGGGTGTAGTCCGCTGCTTCGTCCATGGCGACAGTGTAAGGGCTTGCGGTGAACACCCGGACTACGCGGCGTCGACGAGATTCGCCAGGCGCACGAAATCGGCGACGTCCAGCTGTTCGGCGCGCGCCTGCGGGTCGATGCCGGCCGCGCGCAGCGCTTCCCCGTCGCAGACCGCGCGCAGCGCGTTGCGCAGGGTCTTGCGGCGCTGGCCGAAGGCCGCGCGCACGACGGCGGCGAAACGGGCGCGGTCGTCGATGCCGATGCGCGCGGGATCGCGCGGCACCAGCCGCATCACCGCCGAATCGACCTTCGGCGGCGGCCGGAACGCGCCGGGACCCACCGTGAACAGCATGGTGACCTCGCAGAATGCCTGCAACATCACGCTCAGCCGGCCGTACACCTTGCTGCCGGGGCCGGCGGCCGCGCGTTCGACGACTTCCTTCTGCAGCATGAAGTGCATGTCGCGCACCGCGCCGGCGTGGTCGAGGGCGTGGAACAGGATCGGCGAGGACAGGTTGTACGGCAGGTTGCCGACCAGACGGATCGGCGTGCCGTCCGCCAGCTCGGTGAAGTTGACGTCGAGCACGTTGGCGTGGACCAGGGTCAGCTCGCCGTGCGTGCGCGCCGCCGCCGTGAGCGGCTGCAGCAGGTCGCGGTCGAACTCGATCGCGGTCAGCGCGCCGTGGCGGTCGAGCAGCGGGAAGGTCATCGCGCCCTGGCCGGGGCCGATCTCGACCAGCCGGTCGCCGGGCTTCGGGTCGACCGCGAGGATGATCCGGTCGACCACGCCGCGCTCGTGCAGGAAGTGCTGGCCGAGCGACTTCTTGGCGGGGCCGTCGAAGCGCGCGTCGCTCACAGCAGCTTCGTCCCGGGCGGCACGTCGCGGTCGGGCACGCACAGCGCGACGTTGCCGTCGGCGTCGTGGAAGCCGGTGACCAGGCATTCGGACATCAGCGGGCCGATCTGCTTGTTCGGGAAGTTGACCACGGCCACCACCAGCCGGCCGACCAGGTCTTCCGGTGCGTAATGGACGGTGACCTGCGCGCTGGACTTGCGCACGCCGATGTCGGGGCCGAAGTCGACCTGGAGGATGTAGGCCGGCTTGCGCGCCTGCGGGAACGGTTCGGCGGACAGCACGCGTCCGACGCGCAATTCCACCTTCATGAAATCGTCCCAGCCGATCTGCTGCATGCTGGCGTCGCTCATCTTCCGCTGCTTCCTTGCGTGCGCGCCTGCGCGCGCGGCCGCGCCAGCCGCGTGCAGGTGTCGATCGCGGCGAGCAGGCTGGACGGATCGGCCGTGCCCTTGCCGGCGAGGTCGAGCGCGGTGCCGTGGTCGACCGCCACGCGCGGGTAGGGCAGGCCGAGGGTCAGGTTCACCGCGCGCTCGAAGCCGCTGTACTTGAGCACCGGCAGGCCCTGGTCGTGGTACATCGCCAGCACCGCGTCGAACCCTTCGAGCCGGGCCGGCAGGAAGGCCGTGTCCGCCGGCAGCGGGCCGTGCAGGGCCATGCCTTCGCCGCGCAGGCGTTCGAGCAGCGGTTCGATCACGTCGATCTCCTCGCGCCCCAAGTGGCCGGCCTCGCCCGCATGCGGGTTGAGGCCGAGCACGGCGATCACCGGTGCCGCGATGCCGAAATCGCTGCGCAGCGCGGCGTGCAGGATGCGCAGCGTGCGCTCCAGCGCGTCCGGCGTGATCGCGTCGGCAACTTCGCGCAGCGGCAGGTGGGTGGTCGCCAGCGCCACGCGCACGATGTCGTTGGCCAGCATCATCACCACCTCGCAGCCGGCCTGTCCGGCCAGCAGCCCGGTGGTGCCGGTGTAGGCGATGCCGCCGGCGTTGATTGCCGCCTTGTGCACGGGGCCGGTGACCAGGCCGTCGAGTTCGCCGGCGATGCAGGCCGCGGCGGCGCGCTCGAGCGCGGCGATCACCGCCACTGCGTTGCGTGGATCGGGGTGGCCGAATTCCGCGGCAACCGCGGCGGGGATATCGACGATCCGCGTGCGGCCGGGCGCGGTTGCGCGCGCGTCGCCGGCATCGACGAATTCCGGCGGCGGCATGCCGATCGCGGCGGCGGCACGCGCCAGCGTGGCGCGGTCGCCGAACACGACGAGGTCGGCTTCGCGGTTCTGGTGCAGCGCGCGGACGCAAAGCTCCGGCCCGACGCCGGCCGGTTCACCCGGGACCAGCGCGAGCCGCGGACGCATGGCTCAGTTTCCGGTCGCGGCCGCCGGCGTGCCGGTGCGGATGTCGACGTAGGCCTCGCTGCGCATCTCGCGCAGGAAGCGGTTCCACTCGTCTTCCAGCTTGCGCTGGCCGATGCGCTCGCGCATCTGCGCGCGGCGGTTGTCGTCGGTGACGTCCGTCTGGCGGGTTTCCTCGCGCTGGAGGATGTGCCAGCCGGCCTGGGTCTTGAACGGTGCAGATACCTGTCCGTCCTGCAGCGAGGCGACCTGAGCGCCGAATTCCGGCCCGAACTGGTCCTGCGTGAACCAGCCCAGCTCGCCGCCCTTGTCCTTGCTGAAGGCGTCGTCGGAGTTTTCCGCCGCGACCTCGGCGAAGTCGGCGCCGCCGGCGATGCGCGCGCGCAGGGTGTCGGCCAGCGCCTTGGCTTCGGCCTCGTCCGCGCGGCGGACAAGGATGTGGCGCGCGCGGTACTGGGTGACGGTCTGCGCGCCTGCGGACTGGTCGGCGGACCGCTTTTCGACCAGCTGCAGCAGCTGGAAGCCGCTGGGACCGCGGACCGGGCCGACGACCTGGCCGTCCTGCAGGCCGCGGATGGTGGTGGCGAAGGCGGCCGGGATCTCGTCGAGGCTGCGCCAGCCCAGGTCGCCGCCCTCAAGTGCGTTTGGGCTGTCCGAATAGCGCACGGCGGCGGCGGCGAAAGTCATTTCGCCCTTGTCGAGCAGGTTCTTGATGCCGTCGACCTTCTGCTGGCCGAGTGAAATCTGCTCGGGCGTGGCGCCGTCGGGCAGCGAGACCAGGATGTGGGCGAGGTGGTACTGCTCGCTGTTCTCCGAGGCCAGCGCCGCATCGACCTCGGCGTCGCTGACGCTGATCCGGGTCTGCGCGAAGCGCTGCCGCAGCTGCTGGCTCAGCATCTCGTCGCGCAGCGAGTTGCGGAAGTCGTCGTAGGACATGCCGTCGCTGGCCAGCTGCTGGCGCAGCTGGTCCTGGGTGAGGTTGTTCTGCTGGGCGATGTTGGCGACCGCGTTGTCGATCTCGCTGTCGCCGACGCGCACGCCCATGTCCGCCGCGCGGGCGGTCTGCAGGTGCAGCAGGATCAGGCGTTCGAGCACCTGCCGCTGCAGGATCTCGCGCGGCGGCAGCTGGTCCTCGCGGCCGACGTACTGGGCGAGCACGTTGTTGAGCGCCAGGTCGAGCTCGCTCTTCAGGATCACGTCCTCGTCGACGACGGCGGCGATGCTGTCCAGCGGTTCGACCTGCTGCGCGTGCGCTGCCGTGCCGAAGAGCAGTGCGACGGCGAGGAAAAAGGCGTTGGGAGTCTTCATGGGAGGTCGTTGAAGGAGTCGTCGTCGTCGCCGCTGCGGATCTCGGGCGGCGGCACGAGGTAGAGGTCCTCGCGGTAATAGCCGAGGATAGCACGGCGCAGGCGGCTCTCCGTGTCCGGGCCGGCCGAACCCAGGCCCTTGAGTTCGATCTCCAGCTGGATCTGGTCGTTCATGTCGCCGGCACGGTTGCGCACGTAGCGGCGGGCGACCAGGCGCGCGGCCAGGCAGCAGCTGTCCCACTGCACGCCGGCGATGCCCTCGAGCATCTGCTTGTCCTTGATCGAGTAGTAATAGCGGCCGACCAGGCTCCACGACGGGCTGAGCGGATAGAGGAACGACAGGTCGGCCTGCTCGAGCAGGTCCTCGCCGCTGTTGGCGTTGCGGCGGTAGCGGTAGCTGAGATTGACGATGCCGTCGTCGCCGATCAGGTAGCGCGTGCGCAGGCTGGCCAGGTCCTCGCGGCCGTACTTGGGGTCCCACTGGTAGGAGGCGCCGATGTTCCAGCGGTCGTTGACCGCGTAGCTGACGTCGGCCACCCACGCCGAGCGGCCGCTTTCGACCACCGGGCTGGTACTCGACAGGCGGACCCGCGAGTCCTCGAAGTACTGGATCTGGCCCAGGCTCACCGCCAGCTTCTCGCGGCCGTCGGATTCGCGGATCAGGCGGCTGGTCACCGCCATGGTGAGCTGGTTGGCGTCGGTCTGGCGGTCGGCGCCGGAAAAGCGGTTGTCGCGGAACAGCTGGCCCCAGCTGAAGGTCATCGCACCGGTGTCGAAGACCGGCAGGTTGTCCTGGTCGCGGTAGGGCGCGTTGAGGTAGAACAGCCGCGGCTCGAGCGTGTTGACGTAGTCCTCGCCGCGGAAGTTGACGTTGCGGTCGAAGTACAGCCCGGCGTCTAGCGAGCTGATCGGCATGCTGCGGCTGGGCGAGGTTTCCGGGTTGGCGGAGTCGAGGTTCTCGGCCAGCTCGCGGTCGAGCCGGTAGCCGGTGTAGCGCCAGGCCAGCGTCGGCGTGATGAACCAGCTCGCGCCGCCCAGCGGCATGCTGACGTAGGGCTTGATGTCCAGGCGGGTGCCGCCGGGGCGGGCATCGCTGTCGATGTGCTGGAAGCGCGCGGCCTCGGTGTTGACGCCGGCGGTGAACCAGCGGCCGAAGGGCTGCTCCCAGTTGAAGTAGGCGCGCGGCATGCGGTAATAGGGCAGGCGCCGCTCGGACAGCGTGTAGTCGGACAGCTGGTAGTAGTCGGCCATCAGGCCCGCGTCCCAGTGGCGTCCGCGGCCGTAAACGCCGAGGTCGCTGTTGACGCGGAAGTCCGACAGCGAGCCGGAGTTGTTGTTGAAGTCCTCCAGGTAGCGCGGGTCGCTGATCCAGTTGAGGTTGGCGCGCGCCTGCCAGGTGCGGTTGATGTTCTGCCTGCCGACGAACTTGAAGCGGCCGCGGTCTTCCTTGCGGCGGTTGTCGAGCGGGTAGCCGCGATCGATGAATTCGGCCAGCTCCTCGTCGTGCTCGCGGCTGGTCAGGTCATCCGACGGCAGGTAGCCGATGTCGAACTTGCCGCGCCCGGTCGGGGTGAGGTAGCGGAATTCGGTGTCCAGCATCAGCCCGCGCTTGGTCATGAGCCTGGGTTCCAGGGTCATGTCGTAGTTCGGCGCGAGGTTGATGTAGATCGGCTGCCGCCAGTCGAAGCCGTTGCGGTTGGACTGGCCGACGTTCGGGTACAGCAGGCCGGTCACGCGGCGGTCGTCGATCGGGAACTTGAACCACGGCACGTACAGCACCGGCACCTTGCCCACGCGGATGGTCGCGTTGCGCGCGGTGCCGAAGCCGGAGTCGGTGTCGATGTCGATCTCGTCGGCGCGCAACTCCCAGTGGCGGTCGCTGGGCGGGCAGGTCGAATACGTCGAGCCGACCAGCTTGCCCTGGGTGCCCTGCATGCGGATGGTCTGCGCGCCGCCGTTGCCGCGGCGTTCGATCAGCTGGTAGCGGACGTCGTCGATCTGGTGGGTGTCGTTGGTCTGGTCGCCGTGCGCGCGCTCGGCGATCATGCGCATGCCCGCGTCCTGGTAGCGCACGTTGCCGTCGGCGACGTACTGGTCGGTCTGCTGGTCGAAGCGCAGGTTGTCGGCGTGCAGATACTGGTCGCCGCGCTGCAGGGTGACGTTGCCCTGGAAGTTGATCGTCTCGCCGGAGATGCCTTCGACGCTGTCGCCGGCCACGTCGGTGTTCTGCGATTCACGGTCTTCGGGCGAGCCCACCGGCGGCGGGGCGTCGGCGAAGGCCGGCACCGCGTCCTCCACCGGGCACAGCGACCAGTCCAGCGGACGGTCGTCGTCGGCGTGGGCGGTCAGCGGGAGCGTGAGGGCGATGCACAGCGGCAGTGGGAGCAGGCGGAGAACAGGGCGCACGCGGGCATCCGTTCAATGAAAATCGGCCGTTAGCTTGCCGCATCGCCCTGCCAGCGGCAATGACGACGAAAGATTGCCTTCAGTCCGCGCAAGCCCCTGTAAACACGGCGTTGAAGTTGCGGAACGGCGGCTGAATGCGGCCGGCGCGTCAGTCGCGCAGGGCGCCGACGTGGGCCAGGGCGCATTCGCGCAGCGCCTGCAGGTCGTAGCCGCCCTCCAGGGTCGACACCAGCCGCCCGTGCGCGTGGGCGTCGGCCAGCCGGCGCAGCTCGACGGTCAGCCAGGCGAAGTCGTCGGCCTCCAGCTGCAGCTGCGCCAGCGGGTCGCGCCAGTGCGCGTCGAAGCCGGCCGAGACCAGCAGCAGTTGCGGGCGGAAGGCGTCGATCGCCGGCAGCAGCCGGTCCTCCCATGCGGCGCGGAAGCCGCGGCTGCCGGTGCCCGGCGGCAGCGGCACGTTGAGGACGTTGCCGGCGCCGCGCTCGTGCACGTGGCCGGTGTCCGGATACAGCGGCATCTGGTGGGAACTGAGGTAGTGCACGCGCGGCTCGGCGTCGAAGATCGCCTGGGTGCCGTTGCCGTGGTGGACGTCGAAATCGGCGATCGCCACCCGTGCCAGCCCGTGCCTTTCGAGGGCGTGCGCGGCGGCGACGGCGACGTTGTTGAACAGGCAGAAGCCCATCGCCGCGTGCGCGGTGGCGTGGTGGCCCGGCGGGCGGACCGCACAGAAGGCGACCGGCGCTTCGCCGGACAGCACCAGGTCCACCGCCGCCACGCCGGCGCCGGCCGCGCGCAGGGCGGCTTCGGCCGACTGCGGCGACAGCACCGTATCCGGGTCCAGCGCGACCGGCTGTGCCGGATGCGCCTCCAGCACGGCCGTGAGCAGCGATTCGTCGTGGACCCGCAGCAGTTCGCCGCGCCCGGCGCGGGGCGCTTCGCGCCAGTCGAGGTCGTCGAAGCCGTTGCGCAGCGCCTCGATCACCGCGCCCAGCCGCTGCGGCCGCTCGGCGTGGCCGGAGCCGGTGTCGTGGGCGAGGCAGGCGGCGTGGGTGAAGACCGGCAGGCTCACGGCGACATCCTCATGGAAGCACCTCGCGCCCGCGACCGGCCATGCTCAGGGCTTGCGGCGCTCGTGCTGCCAGATGACCTCGCCGTGGCCGCTGGCGCGGGCAAGCACGCGGGCAAGCACGAACAGCAGGTCGGACAGCCGGTTGAGGTAGCGGATCGGCTGCGGACGCACGGTTTCCTGCCGCGCCAGCGTCACCGCCTGCCGCTCGGCGCGGCGGACCACGGTGCGGGCGACGTGGCAGCGCGCGGCGGCTTCGCCGCCGCCGGGCAGGATGAATTCCTTCAGCGGCGGCAGCGCCTCGTTGTAGTGGTCGAGGTGCTGCTCCAGGCGGTCGATGTCGGCGTCGTGGATCGCGGCGTGGCCGGGGATGCACAGCTCGCCGCCGAGGTCGAACAGCTGGTGCTGGATCGTCGTCAGCAGGTCGCGGATGTCATCGGCGACGTCCGCGGCCAGCAGCAGCCCGATGCAGGAGTTGGCCTCGTCGACCGTGCCGTAGGCATCGACCCGCGCCGAGTCCTTCGCCACCCGGCTGCCGTCGCCCAGGCCGGTGGTGCCGTCGTCGCCGGTGCGGGTGTAGATCTTCGAGAGGCGATTGCCCACGGCGGCCGGTCAGGCCTTCTTCTTGCGGTCGTGCGCGACCGGTGCGGCGTGCGCGGCGACCTGTTCGCACACCACCTGCGCGATCGCGGCGATCGCCACGAACATCGCGGTGCCACGCAGGTAGGGCAGGAACCAGTCGCCGTAGTTCTTCGCCCAGCCGGCGAAGGTCGGATCGGCAACGCTGTCGCTGAACCAGTAGAAGCCGCCCTGGGCGAACAGGTGGCACAGCGCGGTCGCCGCGACCACGGCTACGGCCAGCCGGCCCAGCGCGGCGACGCTGGCGCCGGTGTAGTTGCGGCGCAGCCACAGTCCGCCCAGCCACATCGACAGGTACGCGGGCACGAGGAACCAGTAGCCCGGCGACACGCAGTAGTGGCTCCAGAAATCCATGCCCTGGCGGGTGATCACCGCCCAGTCGATGCCCACCGCCAGCACCATCAGCAGCGGGAAGGCCCAGCGCGACCAGCCGCGCAGGTAGAAGCCGCCGAGCAGGAACACCGCCCATGACGCGTCGGGCACCGGCCCGAAGTGGGTGAAGACATGCGAGCGCGTCGCCGCCATCAGCAGGATCAGCAGGGACAGGACGAGGACGCGTTGCAGCTTGGTGTTCATGGAGGGGCTCCGGGCGCGGTGCGGACTGCGCTCATTCTAGCGAAACGGCGCGGGCCGGGCCGTATCATGGCGCCATGGAGACCGGACATGACGTGGTGATCGTCGGCGGCGGCCTGGTCGGGGCGAGCCTTGCGATCGCGCTGGACCGGATCGGGCTGGACGTGGGGTTGGTCGAGGCCACGCCGCCGGGCACGCTGCCGGCGGTGTTCGACGAGCGCAACCTCAGCTTCGCCGAGGCCACCGTCAACGCGCTGCAGGCGCTGGGCGTGATGGACCGGCTGCGCGCGCCCACCGGCGCCATCACCCGCATCCACGCCAGCCGCCGCGGCGACTTCGGCCGCGTGCTGCTGGCGGCGGCCGACTACGGCCGCGAGGCCTTCGGCCGGGTGGTGGTGGCGCGCGACTTCGGCGAGGCGCTGGAAGCGCGGCTGGGTGAACTGCAGCGGCTGACGCGCTACCGGCCCGCGCGCTTCATCGGGCTCGGCGAGGGCGAGGGCGACGGCGACGGCGGCGCGCGCGCGATCCGCATCGCCGACGATGGCGGCGAACACGAGCTGCGCGCGCGGCTGCTGGTCGCGGCCGACGGCACCCGCAGCGGCGTGCGCGACGCGCTGGGCATCGGCGCCGACAGCCACGACTATCTGCAGACCCTGTTCGTCGCCCGCCTGCGCGCGGCGCGCGCGCCCGACGGGACCGCGTACGAGCGACTCGGCGCCGACGGCCCGACCGCGCTGCTGCCGCGCGGCGACCGCCATTACGGCCTCGTCCACGGCGTGGCCCGTAACGAGGCCGACGCGGTGCAGGCGCTGGACGACGCGGCCTTCCTCGAACGCATCCAGCGCGCCTTCGGCTGGCGCGCCGGACGCTTCGTGTCCGTCGGCGCGCGCAGCGCCTATCCGGTAATCCGCACCGTCGCGCGTGAAACGGTCGCGCCGCGTGCCGCGCTGGTCGGCAACGCGGCGCAGACCCTGCACCCGATCGGCGCGCAGGGCTTCAACCTCGGCCTGCGCGACGCGCTGACGCTGGCCGAACTGGTCGAAACCCGCGGTGGCGATCCCGGCGCGCCGGAACTGCTCGCCGAACACGTCCGGCGCCGCCGCGGGGACCGCGAACGCACGCTGGCGATGAGCGACGGCCTGGCGCGGCTGACCGCGAACGACGCGCCGCTGCTGCGGCCGCTGCGCAGCCTCGGACTGCTGGCGCTGGACCGGCTGCCGTCGGCGCAGGCGCAACTGGTCGGCGGCGCGATGGGCTATCGCGGCGACGTACCGGCGCTGTGCAGGCGCGCGTCGTCGTGAGCCGCCGCGCCCGCAGCGACGTGGTGGTGGTCGGCGGCGGCGTGGTCGGCGCGGCCTGCGCGCTGGCGCTGGCCGGGCTCGACCTCGACGTGACCCTGGTCGAAGCCGCGGAACCCGCGCGCTGGTCACCGGCGCATCCGGACCTGCGGGTGTTCGCCTTCGCCCCCGACAACGCTGCCTTGCTCGATGGCTTCGACGCCTGGCGCGGCGTGCTCGAGGCTCGCGTGCAGCCATACCGGCGCATGCGGGTGTGGGACGCCGCCGGCGGCGGCGAGCTGGCATTCGACGCCGACGCCGTGGGCCGTCGCGAACTGGGCTGGATCGTCGAGAACGGCCTGCTGGTCGACCGGCTCTGGGCCGCGCTCGCGCGTGCCGGCGTGGAGGTGCGCATGCCGGCGCGGGTCGAGGGGCTGGAACAGGACGCCGCCGGCGTGCGCCTGCGGCTGGACGATGGCAGCCGCGTCGAGGCGCGGGTGGCGATTGCCGCGGACGGCGCCGGATCCACCCTGCGCAAACTCGCGGGCGGCGAGGTCAGCCGCCACGACTACGGCCAGCGCGGCGTGGTCGCCTTCATCGAGACCGGGCGGCCGCACGAGGAAACCGCGTGGCAGCGTTTTCTGCCGACCGGCCCGCTGGCGGTGCTGCCGTTCGCGGAGGGGCGCAGTTCCATCGTCTGGACGCTGCCCGATGCGCGTGCGGACGAGGTGCTGGCGCTCGACGACGACGGATTCGCGCGCGAACTCACGCGCGCCTTCGATGCGCGGCTGGGCGCGATGCGGGCGGTGTCGAAGCGGGCGGCGTTCCCGCTGCGCCGGCAGCTGGTGCAGTCGCAGGTGCACGGCCGCGTGCTGGTGGTCGGCGATGCCGCGCACGTGGTGCATCCGCTGGCCGGGCAGGGCGTCAACCTCGGCCTGCGCGACGTGGCCGCGCTGCGCGACGCCGTTGCAGCCGCGCGCAGTCGCAACGCCGACTGGACCACGCCGCACCGCCTCGCGCGCTGGGCGCGGGCGCGCGCCAGCGAAAACGCGGTCGCCGCGCACGCCTACGACGGCATCAACCGGCTGTTCTCCAGCGACGGCATGCACCGCACGCTGCTGCGCGGGCCGCTGCTCGGGCTTGCCGGGCGGCTGCCCGGGGTGACGCATGCGCTGTGGAGGCGTGCGGCCGGGGTTTGAGCGGCGGTTGGTAGAGCGACGCCTGGCGGGAGCAGCGGCCCTGCGGGAGCGGCCATGGCCGCGATCTGCCTGTCATGAAAGGCATCGCGGCCATGGCCGCTTCCACAAGAGGCCGGGGTGAAGAATCGAAAAGAAGAATCGAAACGAAGCCCCGCATGTGCGGGGCTACGTTTGCGACGCCGTGGCGAAAGGCGTGCGGCCCTACATCCAGCCGGCCAGTTCCTGCTTGTCGAGCTTGCCGTCGTGGTTGTTGTCCACCGCGTCGAACTCGGCGCTCAGGGTGGCGTTGGCCTTCGCTTCGCTGCGGCTGATGCTGCCGTTGCCGTTGCTGTCCAGCGCGGCAAAGTCGATCCGGTAGTCACCGACGACCGAGTTGGAGGGGCTGGAGGTGAAGGTCACCAGCGGCTCGCTGGGCCCCGTGGGCTCGACCTGCGGCGGCGGAGGCGGGGGCGGCGGGGCGGTGATGGCGTCCTGCGCCGCCTGCGCCGCGGCCCGTGCATCGGCTGCCGCTTCGGCAGCGAGGGCGGAGGCGGTCTGGGCCTGGCCCGACGCCGTGCGGCCTTCGACCGTCGCGCCGAACCCATGCGCGGTGCCGCTGCGCGCGGCGGCGCGCGCGCCGTTGGCGTCATTGGCCGAGTTGCCGGCCATGTTCGCAGCCTGTTGCGCCGCGCGCGACGCCTGGTCGGCCTGGTAGGCGTGGTAATCGGCGGCCGCCGCGCCCTCGGCGGTGACGGCGCCGGAGCGGCGCGCCTGTTCGGCAGCGCGCGCGGCTTCCCGCGCGGCCTGGGCCTGGCTGCGTGCCGCCTGCGCCTCGGCGTTTGCATCCTGCGCGTTGCGCTCGGTGCTCGGCCTGCTCTGCGCGGATTCGATGGTGGCCTGCGCGTACACGCTGCCGGTGGCCAGCGCCGCCAGCATGGCGATCGCCAGTCGTGACTGGGTAGAACGGATCATGGTGTGCTCCTTCCGGGACTCTCCGGGATCGCGCAGCGAACGTTAGGAGCAGCCCAATGAATGCGGCGTCAATCCCCGGAAACAGGGACTGAATGTCTCATGGCCGGGGCCTGGCGTGCGAATACCGTGATCTCCTCGCGGTCGTGGTACAGCTGCCGCGCGCGGATCGCCAGCGGTCGCTGCGCCTGCTCGGCGAACAGGTCCAGGCACAGGCGGGTTTCGTCCCAGCGTTTCTTCATCGGCAGCTTGAGGTTGAAGATCGCCTGCCGGCACCAGCCCTCGCGCAGCCAGGTGGCCATGCGCCCGGCGACCCGGCGCGGCTGTTCGACCATGTCGCAGACCATCCAGTCCAGCGGCCGCGGCGGCTGCCAGCGAAAACCGTCGGCGCGCAGGTGCTCGACCAGCCCGGTATCGAGGACATGCTGGCGCAGCGGGCCGTTGTCGATCGCGCTCACGCGCAGGCCGTGGCGTGCGAGCACCCAGGTCCAGCCGCCGGGCGCGGCGCCCAGGTCGGCGGCCTGCATGCCGTCGCGCAGCAGGCCGGTGCGCTCGTCGTCGTCGAGCAGGGTGAGCAGGGCTTCCTCGAGCTTGAGCGCCGAGCGCGAGGGCGCATCGGCGAGCAGGCGCAGGCGCGGGATGCCCAGCGGCCAGGGCGCGCTGTCGGCGGGATCGGCGACGGCGACGAAGGCGTGGTCGCCGTCGATGAAGCACACGTGCAGGCGCGGCAGTGCGTCGCTGTCGCGCGCGGCGAGCAGCCCCGCCTTGCGCAGCGCGGGACGCAGGGCGTTGCCGAACGCGCGTGCCAGTCCCGCCAGCGGCTTGCCGGCGTCGCTGTCGGGATGCTCGACCAGCAGTGCGCCATGGGGCTGGCCGGCAGTCATGCCTGCCTGCAGTGCTTCGATGATCGGGGTGATGCGGTCGTTCGGATCCAGTCCGCGCAGCTCCGCCAGCACGCGCAGCTTCTGCCGCGCGAACACCAGTCCGCGCCACGGCAGCGCGTGCGACAGCGCGTCGGTCTCGTCGCAGGCGAACACCACGAAGCCGCTGTTGCGTTCGGTGCGCGCGTAGCCGGCGAAACCGGCCCCGGTGGCGCGCGCGGTGAGCTCGGCGGCCAGTTCGGGCTCGAAGCCGGCGCGGCAGTAGCAGAGCAGTCCGGTCATCGTGCATTGCCCACGGGCAGATCGGCTACAGGGCGGCAGCCGGGGCTCAATAGTGTTGCCCGCCGCCCTCGCCATAGGCGCGCAGCACCGCGCGGGCGTCGTCGCGGTGGATGTCGCGCACGACCTCGATGCCGCGCTGTTCCAGTTCGCCCACCCAGTCGGCGGGCAGCGGGCCTTCGTCGAATTCGGTCAGCGCCATCACGTCCTCGGCGCGGGCGCCGATCAGCAGGCGGTCGATGCCGGCCCAGATCGTGGCGCCGTAGCACTGGCAGCACGGCTGCGCGGAGGTCGCCAGGGTGTAGCGGCCGTCGGGATCGCCGGCGTCGTCGCGGTTCAGGCGCGCGCGCTGCAGGCGCTGCTGGGCGAGCATGTAGGCCATGGTTTCGGCGTGGCCCAGCGAAGTGTTCTGCGGCAGCACCACGTTGACGCCAGCAGCGACGATGCGGCCGGCCTCGTTGAACACGGCGGCGCCGAACGGGCCGCCGGTGCGCGACTCGAGGTTGTGGCGCGACAGCTCGATCGCCAGCGCGACCTTGTCGGCGTCCGATTCGTAGAGGCGCGTCGTATCGACCGCGTCGTGCACCCATGCCGGCAGGGTGAGGTGGACCTGCGCGTAGAGCATCACAGCTTCACCTTCGACGCCGGCCGGGAATCCTGCGGCATGAAACCTTCGGCCGGTTCGCAACGGCCGGCATTGCACGAGCAGCTTTTGATTTCGCGGAAGCCGCAGATGCCCATGCGGCCGTCCTTCGCGCACTGCGACTGCACCGCCGCGGGGTCGACCGGGCTGTCCTTGTTGACGCAGGCGGGCATCATCCCGCAGCAGTTGCCGACGTTCTTCACCGCGCAATCGCTGTCGGCCTTGCAGCTGTAGTCGATGACCGGCGCTTCGCGGACCCGGTTGGGCGGCAGCGGACGCGACATCGTCGGCGGCGCCTTGGCGGCGGTGTCCTGCGGCGCGGCGTCGCCGCTGGTGGCGGGCGCGGCGCACGCGGCCAGCGTGGCGCACAGGCACAGGGCAAGCATTCGGAGGAAGCGGGTCATGGTTGGTCTCACTTCTGCGTCCACGTGTCGCGCAGTGTGACGGCGCGGTTGAACACCGGGGCGTCGCTGCGATGATCGCGGCGGTCGGCGACAAAATACCCGGTCCGCTCGAACTGGAACCGCGTCTCGGGCTCGGCCGCTGCCGCCGCGGGCTCGACATAACCCTGCACCACCGCGCGTGAATCCGGGTTGATGTGGTCGCGGTAGGTCTTGCCGTCGGCCTCGTCGTCCGGATTGGCGACCGAGAACAGGCGGTCGTAGAGACGGATCTCCGCCGCCACCGCGCGGGTCGCATCGACCCAGTGGATCGTGCCCTTGACCTTGCGGTTGGCGCCTTCCATGCCGGGGCGCGACTCGGGGTCGAGCGTGCCGCGCAGTTCGACCACGTTGCCGTCGTCGTCCTTGACCACCTCGTCGCAGCGCACAATGCCGGCCCCGCGCAGGCGCACTTCGCCGCCGGGCACCAGTCGCTTCCAGCCCTTGGGCGGGACTTCGGCGAAGTCGCCGCGCTCGATCCACAGCTCGCGCGAGAACGGCACCTCGCGCGTGCCGAAGGATTCGTCCTTCGGGTGGTTGGGAAACGTCAGCGTCTCTGTATGGCCTTCGGGCAGGTTGGCGAGCACGAACTTCAGCGGCTCGACCACCGCCATCCGCCGCGGCGCGCGTGCGTCGAGATCGTCGCGCAGGCAGCCTTCGAGCACCGAGAAGTCGATCACCGAGTTCTGCTTGCTGATGCCGACGCGGTCGACCAGCAGCCGCAGCGCCGCCGGCGTGTAGCCGCGCCGGCGCAGGCCCTGCAGGGTGTACATGCGCGGGTCGTCCCAGCCGTCGACCAGGCCTTCGGCCACGAGCTGGGTGAGCTTGCGCTTGCTCATCACCGTGTAGTTGATGTTCAGGCGCGAGAACTCGATCTGGCGCGGCTTGGCGGCCTCATTCGGCAGGCCCTTGCCCAGCAGCGGCGCGAGCAGTTCCGGCGAATTCGCAAGATCGACCCTGTCCACGCACCAGTCGTACAGCGGGCGGTGGTCCTCGAACTCCAGCGTGCACAGCGAATGGGTGATGCCCTCGATCGCGTCGCCCAGCGAGTGCGCGTAGTCGTACATCGGGTAGATCGGCCAGGCGTCGCCGGTGTTCTGGTGCGCGACCTGCTTGATCCGGTACAGCGCCGGGTCGCGCAAGTTCATGTTGCCGCTGGCCATGTCGATCTTCGCCCGCAGCGTGCGCGCGCCGTCGGCGAACTCGCCCGCGCGCATGCGGCGGAACAGGTCGAGGTTTTCCTCGACGCTGCGATCGCGGTACGGTGAATTGCGGCCCGGTTCGGTCAGCGTGCCGCGGTACTCGCGCACCTGCTCCGCGGACAGGTCGCAGACGAAGGCGTCGCCCTGCCGGATCAGCTTCTCCGCGCCGAGGTAGAACACCTCGAAGTAGTCCGAGGCATGGCGCAGGCCGGCCCAGTCGAAGCCCAGCCAGCGCACGTCGTCCTGGATCGCCTGCACGAACTCGGGGTCTTCCTTCGCCGGGTTGGTGTCGTCGAAGCGCAGGTTGCACAGGCCGCCGAACTCGGCGGCGATGCCGAAGTCCAGGCAGATCGCCTTGGCGTGGCCGATGTGCAGGTAGCCGTTGGGCTCGGGCGGGAAGCGGGTGCGGATGGCCGAATGCTTCCCGCTGGCCAGGTCCTGGCGGACGATCTGGCGGATGAAATCCTGCTTTTCGGCGGGCGGTGCCGGGTCGCCGGCGGTGTCGGCGCCGGGGGCGGTGCGGTGGCTCATGGGCGGGGGTGCCGGGGAAAAACAACAGTTTAGCCGAGCCCGGTGGTCGCGGGCGCACACCTGGAGACACCTGCGTGGCCCCTCCACGGCCGTTGCGGCGGCCTGGCTGGCATGCAAGTTGCGTGCGGTAGGGTATGGGCGGGGGGAAGCAATGCGCTGGATGCAGACAGGGGGACAGTCCGGATTGGCGGCTGCGGTGTGGCGCGGCGGTCATGGCCCGGGCGGTGGCAGGTTCCGATGATCCTGCGCGCACTGCGTAATTCGTCGCACCACGAGTGGCTGGTTGCAGGCTGCCTGTTGGCCCTGCTCGCGTTGGTCGCCAGCGCCGTCGCAGGCGGGCTGCCCGCCGCCGAGCTGGTGCCGGTGCGGATGTCGCCGTTGCCGGGCGCCGGCGCGGCCGCGGTCACCGCGGACGGGCAGGCGCTGCGTGTCGAGGGCAACGGCCGCGACACGTGGGCGCAGTTGCACTTCAGGCTGCCGCCGCGCGCCGATGGCGATGCCGATGCGACGTGGATGGTCTGGCTTGAACGCAAGCCGGTCGACGCCGTGCAGCTGGCCGGCAACGGCTGGGACAGCGAGCAGCGCGGCTTCTTCCACCCGCACGCCCGCGCGGGCCCGCTGCCGACGGGCTTCTTCTTCCACCTCCCGCAGGACTGGCAGGGCGACATCGACCTCCAGCTGCGCGTACGCAGCGAACTGCCCGTGGTGCTGCGGCCGCGGGTGCTCGAAGGCATCGAGGCCTGGCGGGTCGAGCGCCAGGGCGTGGCGATCAGCGCGACGATCTACGCCAGCCTGTTCACGCTTGCGCTGCTGGCGCTTGCGCTGTTCTTGGCGGCGCGCGACCGGCTGTTCCTGAGCCTGTTCGGCAGCGCGACGCTCACGCTGCTGACGCTGTCGGCGGCGAACGGCCACCTGTACCAGGTCGACGGGCTGCGCTGGCTGGCGACGTGGGGCGTGGAAGGGCTGCTGGCGCTGCAGTTCCTGCTCTGCGCCTCGTTGCCGCAGTTGCTGCTGCGCTACGCAGGCACGCGCGCGGCGCACCCCGGCATTGCGCGCGCGATCGACGTCGGCTGCATCGCGATGGCGGTGCTGGCTGCGGTGTCCCTGCTGGACCTACAGGTGCTGCTCCGCTGGCTGCAGCCGGCGGCCCTGGCCGCGCGCGTGGCCTGCGCGCTGGCCTGCCTGTGGCTGGTGTTCGACGCGGCCCGCCGCCGGCTGCCGATGGGCGGGCCGCTGGCCGTGCTCGGCGCACTGACGGTCGCCGCCGGCGTGGTGCGGCAGCTGATGCTGCTCGGACACATCGGGAATCTCCCATGGCTGCGTGCCGGCGACCAGATCGCGCTGGCCGGGGCGATGGCGATCCTCGCCGTCGGCGTCATCAACCGTATCGGCGACTACCGCGACCAGCGCGACCGCGACCAGCTGGCGCGCCTGGACTCGGAGCGGCGCATGCAGCGCGAGGCGGCGCGCTCGGATCTCAACGCCACGCTGCAGGCGCAGCTGCGCGGCAGCGCCGAGGGCGATATCGCGTGGACCGCCTTCCACCTGCTGCTCGAACGGCTGGCACCGCTGGTGCGCGCCGACCGCGCGCTGGTCGTGGCGCAGGGCTATCGCGGGCAGGACGTGCTGGTGGTGGTGCCGGTTGCGGCCAAGGCCGGGGTCGAGGCGCTGGTCGCCAGGCGTGGGCTGGCCCTCAAGCGTCAGGCCGCCAACGGCATTCCGCTGCAGCAGCCGGTGGCCACGGGCGAGGCTGCCGGCGGCGTGGCGATGGAGGCGCTGGTGCCGCTGCCGATCCGCGCCCCGGCCTGGGGCATGCTGCAGCTCGAACGCGCCGGCGGCGAGGGCTTCACCACCGAGGAAATGGCGCTGGCCGGCGAGTTCATCCGCCTGGCACTGGTCCACGTCGACCAGGCGCTGACGGCGATCCAGCTGCGGCGCTCGGCCGAGCTCGACGCGCTGACCGGCACCTTCAACCGCCGCACCATCGACCAGTGGCTGGGGCGCAGCTTCGGCGAGGTCGAGCGCGACGGCCAGCCGATTTCGGTGCTGTTCGTCGACATGGACCATTTCAAGGCCATCAACGACAAATATGGTCATGCCTGCGGCGACCACTGCCTGCGCTCGGTCGCGCAGGCGCTGCGCGCGGCGCTGGGCGAGGACGACCTGCTGGGACGCTACGGCGGCGAGGAGTTCATCGCGGTCCTGCCCGGTCGCGGCGGTGCGGCGGCGCGCCAGCTGGGCGAGGCGCTGCGCGCCGACGTGGAGCGGCTGGCGCTGGACTGGGAAGGCCAGCCGCTGCGCCTGACCGTGAGCGTGGGCGTGGCCACGCGCCTGCACGACGAGCGCCCTGCCCACACCATCGACCGCGCCGACAAGGCGCTGTACGCCGCCAAGCGCGGCGGCCGCAACCGCGTGCACGTGGCGCCGGCGGTGTTCAGTTGAGCCCATAGGGCTCTTTGCCTGGCCCTTGTGGGAGCGGCCATGGCCGCTCCCACAAGGGCAGTTCCCACGCGAGTCATTACCATGTGCCGTCGCCGTTCCGGCGAGTCCGTGCAGGGGGCGCTGCGATGACCCGTTCGAAAGCCGAGCCCGGGGCACTTGCCTGGATGCTGGCCGGCGCCGCGATCATCGGCACCAACGGCATCATGGTCGAGCTCGCCGGTACGCCGCCCACCGTATCGGCGTTCTGGCGCATGGCCTTCGCCGGCGCGATGCTGCTGGGCTGGGTGCTGGTGTCCGGCGGCTGGCGTGCGCTGTCGCCGCGGGCCTGGCTCTGGATCGCCCTCACCGGCGCTGCGTTCTCCGCCGACCTGTGGCTCTGGCATCGCAGCATCCTGCTGGTCGGGCCGGGGCTGGCGACGCTGCTGGGCAACGCGCAGGTGTTCTTCATGGCGCTGGCCGGGGTGCTGTTCTTCCACGAACGACTCGGTCCGCGCTTCGTTGCCGGCCTGCTGCTGGCGTTCGCCGGGCTGTGGCTGATGCTGGGCACGCACTGGCCGCAGCTGCCGCCGCAGTACCGATGGGGCGTGTGGCTGGGGCTGGGGACGGGCGTGTGCTACGCGGCCTACAACCTGTGCCTGCGGCGCGCGCAGGGCGAGGCGCACGTCGACCGTGCCGCGGCGGCGCCGGTGGCGCAGGTGCTGGGCATCGCCGCGCTGGTCAGCGCGGTGTTCCTCGGCGGCGCGGCCGCGGCGGAGGGCGCGCCGTTCGCGATCCCGTCGCTGAAGTCGCTGGTGGTGCTGCTGGCGCTGGCCGGGTTCGGCCACTGCCTGAGCTGGGTGCTGATCTCGCGCGCGATGGCGCAGCTGCGCGTGGCACTGGTCGGGCTGTTGTTGCTGTTGCAGCCGGTGGTGGCGTTTGTGCTGGATGCGTGGCTGTTCGACCGCGCCACCGAGCCGCGGGAATGGTTCGGGCTCGCGCTGAGCCTGGCGGGGATCTTCCTGGCCGGGCTGAAGGGGCGTTCGCGGTTGCCGGAGCAGCCTGCCTGATCCGCAACCCGCCGCCGGCTCGAGCAGCGGTGGGTTGGGAACATGGCGCACGGCCAACGATAATGCGCCGACGCCCATCGGGCTTTCGCAAGGACTGCGTATGCCACTGGAATTACGTTGCGTCGGATCCGGGGCCTTCCGGCCACGGAGACCCGGGCGGCCTGGCGCTGAGTCGGCCTCCTGCGCGCGGACGAGCCCATCGCGGTTACGCCAGGGCATGGTGACGTGCTTGCGCGCCACCGGTCTGTGGGGGCTGGTCGGCGTCGCCCTCCTGGGTGGCCCGGCGAGAGCGGAGATCAGTCCACCGGATCCGGAGAACGCGCCTCCACCGGCGTTGATTCCCGTGTGTGTCAGTGTGTTTGAGCAGCAGTGCGGGCTTTTGGCCAGGGACGGCACGTGGGCTGTCGAGCCGGCCTACTCGGCGCTGTATGCCAGGGACGATCTCTGGGAAACCAGGTGGGAAGGAAAGGCGGGCGTGCTCGATTCCGACGGCCGGCTGTTGTTCGAGCCGCGCTTCGCGGAACTCGGGCGTTTCAGCGATGGCCTGGCGCCAGCAAGCCTGAGGGGTGGAGTCCGTGGCCTCAGCGGCTACGTCGACCACCGCGGGAACTGGGTCGTCCCGGCGCGTTACTTCATCGCGGGGGCGTTTTCGGAAGGGCTCGCCGTGGTCGAGGACTGGATCGGCGGCCCCAACGACGGGCACGCCGATTGCTATTACATTCGGCCGGACGGCGAGCAGGCTTTTGCCGGAAAGTGGAACGGCTGCGACGCCTTCCGCTTCGGCATGGCGGCGGTCGACCGTGGCCCGAGCGTGCGGTCGAGTTCGAACATCGACCAGGCCAGCATGGCGACCGTCGACGCCCGGGGAAACATCCTGGCCCCCTGGGCCAAGCGTTATCGGCTCACGCCGCTGTCCGCCGATCGCGTACTTGAACATGGTTTCGACCACGATGCGTTGCTCGATCGGCACGGCAAGGTGCTGTTCCGCGTACCCGAAGATGGCGTTCTGGAGTACGCCGGCGAGGGCCGGTTTTTCTACGCGCTCGACCGCGGCAAGCGGGGGCTGCTGGACATGCGGTCCGTGCGGCCGCTGGTGACGCCCGAGCACGGCTGGGATCGCACGACGCGCTTTTCCGGCGGAGTGGCCTGGGTCACGCAGTCCGAGCGCGGCGGACAGGACCGCCATGTGCTGATCGATCTGCAGGGGCGGCCAATCCTGAAGGTCGATTACGACGCTGTCGACGACTTTTCCGCCGGTGCGGCAGCCGTCCGGCGGAGCGACGGGAACTGGCGGCTGATCGACCGGAAGGGACAGGCGCTCACCGAGGCCGTCTACGCACGATTCGAACCCGCCTGGATGTGGTACGACCAGTCACCGCGCGCCGGCGATGTCTGGCGGGCCGGCCGTCGCGACCGGGACGAGACGGTCGACTGGATCGATGCCCGCGGCGCGCGGCTGGCCACGAAGAGCAAGTTGCCGTGCGGTATCGAGGTCGTGCGCAATGCCCGCGACGAGATCATCTGGCCGCGCGACGTGGAAGCCAGCTGTTTCGTGGCTGCATCGTCGCGGGGCCAGGGATGGGATGTGCCCGCGGACTCCGGCCTGGACGACGCACGCGTCATGGCAGTGCGTGTTCTGCGTGCCCGGGAGAGAGTTGCCGGGCTGGGCAGTCTCCGGTGGCGCCTGGCGGGGATACCGGACTCGGAACCGTCCGTCGAGCAGCAGATCTTCAATGCGCCCTGGCAGAGGGGGCCGGTGGTGGTCCGGTTGGAGGGACCGGTGACGCTCGACCTGCCGCCGGGGTACCGCTACCTGGCCGCGGACTACGTGCCGGCCGTGCGGTCATTGTTCGGCGAGCTGCTGCCACCCGACGATGGCCTGCCGTTTGCCCTCGTGGTCGACGACGACATGATGGTTGTGCTGCGCTTTGCGCTGGTGGAGGCGGGTCATGTGTCGGTCGACGACGAGCGGCTCGACCCGGATTCGCTGAAACTGCGCATGCGGGACGGTGTGGCCGGGTTCGCAGGGGCTCGAAGCGGCTATGCAAGGCATTCGATCGACTGGCTGCGCCAGCCGCGCTGGGACGGCGACCGGCATCGACTGGACTGGGCCTTCAGGGATTCCAATGCTTACGCCGTCAACAGCGTGCAGTTGGGCAGGCAATGGGTGCTGGCGGCGCAAAGCGCCAACGGGTGGGTGTTCGGGGAGGACTACGCCGTACTGGCGCAGCAGTCGCTCGACCAGGTGATGGCGGGTGTCCGCTTCGACGAAGACCAGGTCTACACCGATGCGCGCCCTGGCGACAGGAAAGCGGCCATGGACCTGACCGGCTACATCACCGGTACGCCAGCGCGCCGGCTCCGTCCCGATGCGCCGGCAGCCGGCGTGACCGCGACGGGGCGGGTCGCCGCCGTGCTGGCCGTCCTGGTCCTGCTGGCGGTGGTGGTGGCCGGCTGGCGGCTCTCGTTCGGGAGTTTGCGACGTCCGTAGCGGCGCCGTGCCTCAGCGGGTGCGCGCCGCTTCGTTCCGGACAGGTACGTCGCGCAATGTTGCGGCCAGTTCCCCGGCCCTGGCCTTGGCAGACGCCAGGCGCTGGCGGGTGTCGGATCCGTTCTGCAGCGCTAGGTCGAAGATGCCGGCCGTGGCATCGGCTTCGTCGCCGTTGGCAAACCCGAGTTGGGCCACCGCGATGCCGGCGGCTGCACGTGCCTGGTCTTCTTCCAGGTAGCTCAGTCCAAGACCGTACCAGGCCTTGGGGTTGCGGGGATCGGTCGCTGCGGCCTGCGTGAACATGGCGCGGGCCTCGGCGGGGCGGCCGCGAAGCAGCAACCGGACGCCCAGTTCGATCACGGCGAAGGCGGCGTACGGGTCGGCTTCGACAATGGCACGCAGGTCATCGTCCCGCGTTTCCAATCTCTCGCGAGTCGACTCGTTTCGCTGTCCGATTCCGGCGAAATACGCCTGCAGGCTGGCCGGTTGTGCACGCGGATACGCCTGCGCCGCAGCGGTCAGTTCGGCCATGGCGTGTGCATATGCGGATGCGTCGCCGGCGCCCATCGCCTCCAGGACGCCCAATGTTGCATGTTCCATCCGGGCGGGATCGGGCCTGGTGGTGACCGGCACGATGGGGGGTAGCGGATCCGGTTCGGCACGCTGCTCCACGACGACCGGACGGGAGATCGTGGCGTGGGGACGGATCGGATCGGCGGGAACCGGGTCGTTGCCGCAGGACCGTGACATCAGGATGCAGCCGAGCACGACGATGACGATCGCGGTCAGGCAACCGGATGTGCCACCGGCAGATGGTCCGGACTGTGGAGCGCCGCGTCGCGGACCAGTCGTCGTCGCGTGTGCACGGCCGGGTGCAGGCGTGTGCACACGCCGTGCCCGTGTCTGTCGCGGTTGTGCCCGTGCCTGGCGACGGGAGCGTTCCAGCAGTTCGGCGCGTGCACACGCGGCGCAGGCCATCCCCGTGAAATGCTGGTGCGCGGGATTGCGCCGGCAACCGACCAGCTGGCCACCATCGCGGCGGGCGTAGCGGGTGAGCAGCTTGGCCCATTCGTCTGCATCCGGGCGGTCACGTCCGCCGAAGGCGCGGTCGAACAGGTCGCGCAGTTCTCCCGGCATCAGTGCATGGCCACTGACGGGGCTGGGCGCCATCGCCGGGTTCGGTCGCCGGCCATAGGCATAACAGTCGTCGCGGATGCGCCCGGGGATGTCCGTCGGCACGCGTTGCGACCCGGGCTTTCCGGTGAACGGATGGATGCCGAAGTTGAGCAGCCGGAAGACCACCACGGCCAACGCGAACAGGTCTTGCGTACGTTCGCCTTCGGACGCGACACCGCCGCGCTGGAACTCAGGCGCGAGGTAGTCAGGCGTGAACTGGCTGGCGCGGAAACGTTCGCCGCGGCCCTGGATACTGAAGCCGTCGCAATCGAGCAGGGCGATGTACAGCGACTCCCGGTAGAAGCGCAGGTTCACCGGCTTCAGGTCCACCACGTAGTGTTGCCTGCGGTGGAGGGCCGCGATCACCGATGCGAGGTTGGCGGCCAAGGTCATCTTGGCGCCCAGCCCGGTCGGCAGGCCCTGGGCGGCGGCCTGGCGCTCCTGGAGCACGGTTTCCAGTTCCGACGTCGCAGCGATGTCCAGCAGCGGCATCAGAAAGCCGAGGAAGCGGCCGCGGTCATCGTGGACAAGTTCGGTGGGCCACGCGATCTGTACGTACCGCTCGCCGTGCTCCTCGCGCACGGGAAGGTCCGGACTCAGCGCCAGCATCGCCTCCACCTTGCGGCTGTAGGCATCCGGATGCAGGTGGTCGTGGTAGAGCTTGGCCACGCTTTGCGGCCGTCGCGGCAGCAGGTACACGCTACCCGCGCCGCCGCTCTTGATCAGGCGGCCCAGCGTGACCCGCGAGGCGCCGACACGCACTGCCTTGCCGCTGCGCCCCCCGGTGCCGGCCACGTCGGTCAGTCTCCGAGCGCGATCAGCAGGGTCTTGTCATCGCTGGTGATGCCATGCGTGCGTGGATCGTCGAGGGTGGCGGCCAGCGCCTGCGACCCCGTGGCCTCGTCCGCCTGGGCAAGGTAGCGCTCGACGGGTTCCACGAAGGGGGCGAACAGTGCCTGGTTGCCCCTGGCCATCACGAAGGGCATCGCGCCGTCGGACATCAGTAGCACACTGCGCGCGGGTTTTTCGATCGGGGATATGCGCAGGTGCGCAAGCCAGTCATGGCCAGTAAGGAAAAACGTCTCGTTGGCGTATTCGCCGTTTTCCGGTAACGACAACGTGATCCCGTCGTCATGCCGTGCCACGCCGATGCCGTCGCCGACATGGAAGAACCAGCCGTGCTCCGGCCCCATCACCACGCCGACGACGGTAGCGGCGTATGCCGACAGTTCTGTCCGCGCGATCCGGGCGTGTTCCGCCAGTGCTTCGCGTGTTTCCGTGAGAACGTCGGTGACCAGCTTCTCGATGTCCGCATGGTCCGCTGACGCCAGCAATTCTCCGCGCGCGGTCAGCACCTGCACGGTAGCGTGCGAAATCCTGCTCGAGCCGATATGGCTGGAGGCCGCCGAGCCGGCACCGTCGCAGACCACCGCGATCAGCCATTCGCCGTGCCGCGCGAATGCCGACGCGTCCTGGCAAGGCAGGCCGGCGGCCACATGCGAGCTGCCTTTCGCCGACGCGGCGAAAATGCGCCAGGCCATGGGTCAGGCGGTCACCGTCGACCAGCTGTCGGTAGCGGGCAACTGGACCTGGTCACCGGTCTTGGACTGCGAGACGACCTGCATGCTGGTGCTCAGCCACAGGAACAGTTCATTGAACTGCAGCCCGGCCAGGCGCTTCACGCCTGCAGTGCCGCGGCTGCAAAAGGCGCCCAGGGTATCGGGGTGCGAGCCTTCGCCCACCGCGATCGGGAAGACCGCGACCTTGTGCGACCGCTCGGCCTCGCAGCAGCGTTGTGCGCCGGATTCCCAGGCATCAGTGGGCACGCCATCGCTCATCAGGAACAGCCATGGCCGCGTGTAGGCGATGCCGGACTGCTTGTAGCGTGCCTTCTCGGCTTCGATTTCACCGAGCGCAAGCTCCACGGCCTGGCCGGTCGGGGTGGTTCCGTTCGCTTCCAGCGTCGGTGCCGTGAAATCCATTGCGTCACACCAGTCGCCAACGACCTCGGCGGTATCCAGCCCGCCATAGCGGATGACAAGCAGGCGCACGCGCTTGGCGGCGATCACGTCGTCCTTGAGCTCACGCTCCAGCAACTGGAGGCCTTCGTTGAGCTGGTTGATCGGTGCGCCGCCCATGCTGCCGGAGCAGTCCAGTACCAGTACCAGCGGCGTGCGCTGCTCCGTGTTGTCCACCAGGGCGACGTCGGGAATCACTGGCTGAGTCATCGTATGCCTTCCTTGGGTCAGTCGAGTCGCCGAAGTGTAGCCACTCAGCCATGCTTCTGCATGTTGTCAAGGCAGCGGGATGCCTCCTCCGGAGTATGTGATGCATACAGGAAGGAATCGCTACGGCGCAATCCATTGCGTGCGTCGACGCCACGCTTGGAGAACGGGCGGAGTCGCAGGCGCCGTCCCGGCTGTTGTTTCGCTGGCCGGCCATGGGCGGCCGTGCTGCTGTTCCGCGCCGGTCAGCCAGCCTCGAACTCGCCGGCGAACATCGCGCGCACCTGCGCGATCGACTCGCCTTGCTCCGGATGCAGCACGCGCAGGCATTCGCAGGCGAAGCCGACCGGGCTGGTGCCGGGCGCGGTGACCAGACCGCCTTCGGCGACCACCTTCGCGTCGCGGTAATGGCTGGCACCTGCATAGCCAGGGGTGTTGTCGCGCAGGAACGCGAGGGAGTTGCTGGTGTGCGGCCGTGCATCGAGCAGGCCCGCGTGGCCCAGGGCGACGGTGGCGCCGCAGATCGCGGCCAGCGGCAGGCCGGCCTCCACGCGTGCGCGCAGCGCGCGGCTGAGCGCGGGGATCTCGCCATCGCGCCAGCGGTCGCTGCCGGGCAGCAGCCACAGGTCGCCGGCAAGCGGGTCGAGGTCGGCCAGCGCGGCCTGCGGGTGGATGCGCAGGCCGCCGATCGAGGTCAGCGGCGCGCCATCGATGCTCGCGATCTGGATTTGATCGCTGAACCATTCGCGCGCGGCGGGTAGCACGACGCCGATTTCCCAATCGGCGACGCCGTCGATCATTACGACCGTGATGGTGGCCATGTGGTGCTTCTCGATTCCGTGGAACCCACAGTGTCGGGGACATGGCAGCCGCGATCAAAGCCGCGGCGCCGGCGCCGCTTTCCGGGAGCGGAAGGGTTCCAGCTGTTTGCGCGGTGCCGGCCGCGGGCTCAGGCGCCCGCGGCGCCCGGTGCGTGGGTATACAGGGCGGCGGAATCCATTGCCGGTGCCAGCAGGTCGGGCGGCAACTGGCGGATCACGGCCGCCAGTTGTTCGAGGAAGCCCGCCATCGCCGAGCTGCGGCGCCACACCATGGCGATCCGGCGACTGGGGGGCGGGTCGCGGAAGGGCACCAGGTGGATGTTCTCCGAACGCGCCACCGGCGGCTTCACCGCCAGCGTCGGCAGCAGGGTGACGCCGACCTCGGCGGCGACCATCTGCCGCAGCGTTTCCAGGCTGGTGGCCTGGAACTCGCCCTTCTCGCTGGCGCCGGCCATGTGGCAAACATCCAGGGCCTGGTCGCGCAGGCAGTGGCCGTCGGCGAGCAGCAGCAGGCGCTGGTCGGCGAGGTCGGCGAGCGACAGCGCGCTGCGCTGCGCCAGTGCGTGCGTCTCGGGCACGGCGAGCACGAAGGGTTCCTCGAACAGGAACTCCGCGTGCAGCTGGTCGTCGTGCACCGGCAGCGCCAGCAGCGCCGCGTCGAGCCGGCCCTCATGCAGGCGCGCGAGCAGCACGTCGCTCTTTTCCTCGACCAGCAGCAGCTCCAGCTGCGGGAAGCGCGCGCGGATGTTCGGCACCACGTGCGGCAGCAGGTAGGGGCCGAGCGTGGGGAAGATGCCGAGCCTGACCGTGCCGGCCTCGGGGTCCTGGCTGCGGCGCGCGGCTTCGCGCATCTGCTCGATGTCGGCGACGATGCGCCGCGCACGCGCGGCGACGTCGCGCCCGGCCGGGGTCAGCATCACCTTGCGCGGCGCGCGTTCGACCAGCGGCACGCCAAGTTCCTCCTCCAGCTTGCGGACCTGGGTGGACAGCGTGGGCTGGCTGACGAAGCACGCCGCGGCGGCACGGCCGAAGTGCAGGTGCTCGGCGAGGGCGACGAAGTACTTGAGGTCACGCAGGTTCATGGAGCCTCCGTTCCGCGTCGCCGCGGACGTCGTGTCAGGCGACCTCGGCTTCCGCTTCGGTCTTCGCGGCCGGGCTGCTGCTGCGGATCAGGTGGTCGAACGCACTCAGCGCCGCCTTGGCGCCGTCGCCCATCGCGGCCACGATCTGCTTGTACGGCGTAGTCGTCGCATCGCCCGCTGCGAACACGCCCGGCAGCGAGGTGCGGCCGGCGTGGTCGACCTCGATCTCGCCGCGCGGCGACAGATCGACGATGCCCTTGAGCCACTCGGTGTTGGGCAGCAGGCCGATCTGCACGAACACGCCCTCCAGCTCGACCCGGTGCACGTCGCCGCCGCTGCGGTCGCGGTAGGACAGCGCGTTGACCCGGCTGCCGTCGCCGTGCACTTCCAGCGTCTGGCCGGAGGTGATGACGTCGACGTTGTCCAGGCTGCGCAGCTTGCGCTGCAGCACTTCGTCGGCGCGCAGCTTGTCGTCGAACTCGATCAGGGTGACGTGGCGGACCAGGCCGGCCAGGTCGATCGCCGCCTCGACGCCGGAGTTGCCGCCGCCGATCACCGCCACGCGCTTGCCCTTGAACAGCGGGCCGTCGCAGTGCGGGCAGTAGGCCACGCCCTTGTTGCGGTACTGGTCCTCGCCGGGTACGCCCATCTGCCGCCAGCGCGCGCCGGTGGACAGCACCACCGAGCGGGCGCGCAGGCAGGCGCCGCTTTCGAGCTTCACCGTGGTGATGCCGTCGTCGCCGCGCGCCAGGCTGCTGGCACGCTGCAGGTTCATGATGTCGACCTCGTACTGGCGCACGTGCTGCTCCATCTGCGCGGCCAGCTTCGGGCCCTCGGTTTCCTGCACCGAGACGAAGTTCTCGATCGCCATCGTGTCCAGCACCTGGCCGCCAAAGCGCTCGGCGACAACGCCCGTGCGGATGCCCTTGCGCGCGGCGTACACCGCGGCCGCGGCGCCGGCCGGGCCGCCGCCGACGACCAGCACGTCGAAGGCGTCCTTCGCGTCGATGGCGGCGGCCTCGCGCGCGGCGGCGCCGGTGTCGAGCTTCGACACGATCTGCTCCAGGCTCATCCGGCCCTGGCCGAACGGCTCGCCGTTGAGGAACACCGACGGCACCGACATGACTTCGCGCGCCTCGACTTCGTCCTGGAACAGGGCGCCGTCGATGGCGACGTGGTGGATGTTCGGGTTCAGCACCGCGGCCAGGTTCAGCGCCTGGACCACGTCCGGGCAGTTCTGGCACGACAGCGAGAAATAGGTTTCGAAGCGGTATTCGCCGTCCAGCGCGCGCACCTGCTCCAGCAGCTCCGGCGCGGCCTTGGACGGATGCCCACCGACCTGCAGCAGGGCGAGTACGAGCGAGGTGAACTCGTGGCCCATCGGCAGGCCGGCGAAGCGCAGGTCGATGTCGTGGCCCGGCGCGGTGATCGCGAACGAAGGCTTGCGCTCGGCGTCGTCGCGGCGCACTTCGACGCCGACCTTGTCCGACAGCGCGCGGATGTCCTCCAGCAGGTCCAGCAACTCGCGCGACTTGTCGCCGTCGTCGACCGAGGCGACCAGCACGATCGGGCGCTGCAGGCGCTCGAGGTAGGCGGCAAGTTGGGTCTTCAGATCGTCGTCGAGCATGGCTTCGATTCTCCGGATGCAAGGCAAACGCGGGGCGGGCGTCCTGCGCGGGGCAGGTCGCCGCCGGCGTGGGGATGGACCGCAAACCGCGCCGCAGCGACGCGGGTTCCGGTCCATCCCCACCCCCGCTCGCGCGGGGATGGGAACGGGAGCTTGCTGGTCGAGAGCCGGCTTAGATCTTGCCGACCAGGTCCAGCGACGGCTTCAGGGTCTTCTCGCCTTCCTTCCACTTGGCCGGGCAGACCTCGCCCGGATGCGCGGCAACGTACTGCGCGGCCTTGACCTTGCGCAGCAGCTCCAGCGCGTCGCGGCCGATGCCCTCGGCGGTGATCTCGATGGCCTGGATCACGCCCTGCGGGTCGATGATGAAGGTGCCGCGGTCGGCCAGGCCGGCGGGGCGCAGGATCTCGAAGTTGTTCGAGATCTCGTGGGTCGGGTCGCCGATCATCGGGTACTTGATCTTGCCGATCGCGTCCGAGGTGTCGTGCCAGGCCTTGTGCGAGAAGTGGGTGTCGGTGGACACGCTGTAGATCTCCACGCCGAGCTTCTGGAACTCGTCGTAGTTCACCGCCAGGTCCTCGAGCTCGGTCGGGCAGACGAAGGTGAAGTCGGCCGGGTAGAACACCACCACGGACCACTTGCCCTTCAGGTCGGCGTCGGTGACTTCGATGAACTCGCCGTTCTGGTAGGCGGTGGCGCGGAACGGCTTGATTTCGGTATTGATGACGGACATGGGGTTCCTCGGTTGGTTGCAGGAAAAGGCCGGCGGTTGCCGACGTCGGGGCATAGATTAGGCGCTGCCTATTGATATGTAAAATCGATTATATTTATCCTATCAATAGGTTTAACCTATCAAAGGGATGGCGTCCGCCTTGCCGGCGCCTGGCCGCTGATGGCGTCGCGGGTGCGTGTGCCCGCGTCTTGCTGGCCGCGCCCGGTCGTCGCGTCTAGCATGCGCATCCCGCAACGACACCCCGCCAATGCCCCGCATAGATGCCCTCCTGCGCGACACCGGCGCGCGGATCGATGCCACCGACGCGGCGCTGCTGCTCGCCCACGTGCTCGGGCGGCCGCGCAGCTGGCTGTTCGCGCACGGCGACGATCTCGCGCAGGAACTGGACGCGACACGTTTCGCGCAGCTGGTCGCGCGCCGCGCCGCGGGGGAGCCGGTGGCCTACCTGCTGGGCACGCGCGGTTTCTGGCGTTTCGACCTGACGGTCACGCCCGACACCCTGATCCCGCGTCCGGACACCGAGCTGCTGGTCGAACTCGCGCTCGCGCGTATCGAGCCATCGGCATCGGTGCGCGTGGCCGACCTGGGCACGGGCAGCGGCGCCATTGCGCTGGCGATTGCCAGCGAGCGTCCACGGGCGCGGGTGGTCGCCACCGACGCCAGTGCCGGTGCGCTCGACGTCGCGCGCGGCAACGCCGCGGCGCTGGGCATTCGCAATGTCGAATTCCGCCACGGCGACTGGCTGGCGCCGCTCGCGGGCGAACGCTTCGATCTGGTCGCCAGCAACCCGCCTTACATCGCCGAGAGCGACGCGCACCTGGCGCGAGGCGACCTGCGCTTCGAGCCGCGTACGGCGCTGGCCTCCGGCACGGACGGGCTGGACGCGATCCGCATCCTCGCTGCCGGTGCGCCGGCGTATCTGGTCGAAGGCGGCTGGCTGCTGGTCGAGCACGGCTGGGAGCAGGGCGCCGCCGTGCGCACGCTGTTCGAGGCCGCGGGTTTTGCCGACGTGGCCACCGAACGCGACCTCGGGCAGCGTGACCGCGTGACATCGGGACGTCGCTGACGTCCGATTTTGTGGGAACGGCTGAAGCCGCTCCTGCAAAGCCATGCGAGGGCATGCGGGAGCGGCTGATAAACTCGCCCGACGCCTTCCAAGGACCCCCCGCATGCGCACGCTTTACCCCGAAATCGAACCCTTCGACACCGGCAAGCTCGAAGTCGACGAGCGCCACACGCTCTATTACGAGCAGTGCGGCAACCCGGACGGCAAGCCGGTGGTGCTGCTGCACGGCGGACCGGGCGGCGGCTGCAACGCCAAGATGCGCCGCTTCCACGACCCTGCGAAGTACCGCATCGTGCTGTTCGACCAGCGTGGCGCCGGCCGCTCCACCCCGCACGCCGACCTCACCGACAACACCACCTGGGACCTGGTCGAGGACATCGAGAAGCTGCGGGTGAAGCTGGACATCGACAAGTGGCAGGTGTTCGGCGGCTCCTGGGGGTCGACGCTGGCGCTGGCGTACGCGGAAACGCATCCCAGGCGCGTCACCGAACTGGTCCTGCGCGGCATCTTCATGCTGCGGCGCTGGGAGCTGGAATGGTTCTACCAGGAAGGCGCCTCGCGGCTGTTCCCGGATGCGTGGGAGCACTACCTCAAGGCGATCCCGGAGGTCGAGCGCCACGACCTGATCTCCGCCTTCCACCGCCGCCTGACCAGCGACGACGAGGCCACGCGCCTGGCCGCCGCGCGCGCCTGGAGCGTGTGGGAAGGCGCGACCAGCTTCCTGCACATCGATCCTGATTTCGCCGACAGCCACGCCGACGCGCGCTTCGCGCTGGCCTTCGCGCGGATCGAGAACCACTACTTCGTCAACGGCGGCTTCTTCGAAGTCGACGACCAGCTGCTGCGGGACGTGGGGAAGATCGCCGACATCCCCGGCATCATCGTCCACGGCCGCTACGACGTCGTCTGCCCGATCCAGAACGCCTGGGACCTGCACAAGGCTTGGCCGAAGGCGGAGCTTTCGATTTCCCCGGCGTCGGGGCATTCGGCGTTCGAGCCGGAGAACGTCGACGCGCTGGTGCGAGCGACCGACGGCTTCGCCTGAGCCGCCGGGGTGTTTCGCAGGAGCGGCTTCAGCCGCGGGCTTTCTGGTGCGTCGGCTGTCGACGAAAAAGCTCGCGGCTGAAGCCGCTCCTGCAGGTTTCGTTCAATCCGCCGGCGTGCCGTCCGGGTTGTGTTCGATCATCCACAGCCCGGCCCAGAGCTTGAGGTCGAGCTCGTAGCCCTCGGCATATTTCTGCATCAGCCACGCCGGCGCCTGCGCGCGCGGGATGCTGTGGACGGTGATGTCCTCGTCGTCCACGCCGCCGCCGTCGCCAACCTTCTTGAGGTCGCGCGCGCGGGCAAACGCGATGCGCTCGTTGCTCATGCCGGCGGTGGTGGGGCCGACCAGCAGCACGTCGATGCGGCCGGGCTCCCAGCCGGTTTCCTCGATCAGCTCCCGGCGCGCGGCGCTTTCGAGCGTGTCGCCGTCGTCGCCGTCGCCGACAAGGCCGGCCGGCATCTCGATCGTCTTCGCGCCCAGCGGCACGCGGTATTGCTCGACGAACAGCACGTGGTCGTCGGGCGTCACCGCGATGACCAGCACGGCCAGGCCGTCCTTGCCGTGGGTGCGTTCGCAGGATTCCCAGTGGCCATGCCTGACCATGCGCAGCCATTCGCCCTGGTAGAGGAGTTCGGGCGCTTCCCCGGTGGTGTCGTTCATGACTGAATCCTACCGCGGGTGGATGAAGCGTGGTGGTGGGCAGCCGAGACTGGGGACTGGGCAGGGTCATGCATTCCGAGCGCAGCGAGGGATCTGCTTCATCGTCCGCATCACGCAGCAAGCAGGTCCCTCGCTGCGCTCGGGATGACAGCCCTACGCTGTCCCGAGTCCCGAGTCCCGAGTCCCGAGTCCCGAGTCCCCAGCTGCGATGGAGTCACATACCGGGCGCGAACTCGACGCCCGTCGCCGCCTGCAGCCGGCGCCTGGTCATCGGCCCGAAGCGCATCGCCTCGGCCAGGGCGAGCAGGGTGGCCGCGTCGGCATCGCGGCGCGGGAAGGGGGCGTCGGCGCCGGTGATCGGGGCGTCCAGGGCGATGGTCGACAGTTGCCGGCACAGCAGTGCCTGTTCGCGATGCAGGCGCAGCTTCGCCGCGGCCTGGGCGGCGCCGCGGAAGCGGAGGAAGGCGACTTCGTCGATGCGTTCGAGCAGCGTGTCGAGGCTGTCGAAGTGGGCGAGCAGGATCGCGGCGGTCTTGGCGCCGATGCCGGGCACGCCCGGGATGTTGTCGACCGCGTCGCCGCTCAACGCGAGGTAGTCGGCGATCTGCCGCGCTTCCACGCCGTGCCGCGCCTTGACGTCGGCGCGGCCCCAGCGCTGGCCGCGGGCGAAGTCCCATTGTTCGTCGTGTTCGTCCAGCAGTTGCGAGAGGTCCTTGTCGGCCGAGACGATCACGCCGCGGTGGCCGTGCGTGCGCGACTGGTGCAGGGCGCTGCCGATCAGGTCGTCGGCCTCGTAGTCGGTGTGTGCCAGCACCACCAGGCCGAGCGCGTCGCACAGTGCCTTGCAGTAGGCGAACTGGCGCTTGAGCTCCGGCGGCGCCGGGTCGCGGTTGGCCTTGTAGGCCGGGTACAGGGCGTTGCGGAAGCAAGAGTCCAGCGCCTCGTCGAAGGCGACGGCGATATGCGTCGGGCGTTCGCGTTCGAGCAGTTCGAGCAGGAAGCGGGCGAAGCCGTGCACGGCGTTGACCGGCCAGCCGTCGGCATCGTGGAACCGGTCCGGCATCGAGTGCCAGGCGCGGAACACGTAGAGGCTGGCGTCGACCAGGTAGAGGGGTTTCATGGGGCCGGGTGTAACACAGGTTCGGCGCGCGCAGGCACGACGGGGTCCGGGCTACGCCCGCCGGCCGGTCCAGTCGCCGAGCAGGTCGTGCGGGTCGGGGCGCTGGCGTTCCGGGGCGTCCATCTTCGGCGTGCCGATGTGGACGAAGCCGGCCACCCGCTCGTGCTCGCCCAGGCCCAGCAGCGTGCGCACCTGCGGGTCGTGCGCGGGCCAGCCGGTGAGCCAGTTGGCGCCGAAGCCCATCGCCTGCGCGGCCTGCAGCAGCGCGAAGCAGGCGGCGCCGGCGCTGTACTGGCGCTCGATTTCGGGGATCTTGTGGTCGTCGGGATCGAGCACGGCCACCACCGCCACCACCAGCGGCGCGTGGCTGAAGCGGGCGCGATCCTTCTCGATCGCGCCCTCGCTTGCGGTCGGGTCGCGTTCGAGCGTCATCGCCGCCAGTGCCTCGCCCAGGGCGTGGCGCGCGTCGCCGGCGATGCGCAGGAACCTGAATGGCACGCGGCGGCCGTGGTCGGGCACGCGGACGGCCGATTGCAGCATTCGCAGCAGGGCAGCATCATCCGGACCCGGTTCACCCAGCTGCCGGGCCGGGACCGAACGCCGTGCATCCAGCGTTTCCAGGGCGGAAGCCGGCCCATTCAGGTTATTTGCGGGTTTGATCACAGACGTAATGCTCCACTTGATGGATCGTATTCAGTTCGGGCATTCCGCCCGGGCGCATTCTCTCCCGAAATGACGCGACTCGACGACCTCGATCCCCTCGCCAACCCCGCACGCAACCGTGCCGGCAGCGAGGCCGTGCGCGCGTACGAATCGATCAAGCGCCACGCGCTCACCGAAATGGCCGGCGTGCTGTCCGGGTTCTGGGGCAGCATCGAAGAGCAGGTCCGGCTCGCGGCGCTGGCCGGCCACGACTACAGCGCCAACCAGGACGACCGGGTGGCGATCACCGCGCTCAACCAGCGCGCGCTGGAGCTGGCCACGCGCTACCGCAAGGCGATGGAGCGCGAGTTCGAGCGCTGGCTCGACCCGAAGCCGCCCAAGCCGGTGGAAAAATCCCTGAGCCTGATGTCCGAGGACGAGCTGGAAATCCATCTCGCCGGTCAGCAGACCATGGAGCTGCTCGACCACCAGTTCCTGCATCCGCTGGAAATGATGGACGAACGCCTGCAGTCGCTGGCCAACGCCCTGGGCGTGCACGGCAAGCGCGCCAACCCGATGCGCCCGGAGGCCGCGGTAGGCGCCTTCACCGGCCTGTTCGAGCGTGACGACCTCACGCCCGGCCTGCGCACGATGGTGTTCCGGCTGCACGAAAAGCGCCTGCCGCACGCGCTGGGCACGATTTACGAGCGCGCCAACACCGTGCTCGAGGATGCCGGTTTCGGCGGCATGGGCGCCGGCGCCAAGCAGCGCTACGGCGGCGGCGTCGTCATCCAGTCGCCCGCGACCGGCCACGGCGGCGGCGCCGTGGCCGGCGGTTCCGCCGCCGCCCCCGACGGGCTGTGGATGCCGGACGGCGGCGTCGTCGAACACCTCAACGGGCCGCAGCAGGCCGGCACCAGCGGCCAGCCGGGCGGCTCGGTCGTCGCCGATGGCAGTGCGGCGGCAGGCGTCGCGTCGCAGGCGGGCTTCGTCCCGGCGTCTTCGCTGGCGGGCATGGGCGGCGCGACGAGCGC
This sequence comes from Luteimonas lutimaris, assembly GCF_039537065.1. Taxonomy (NCBI): domain Bacteria; kingdom Pseudomonadati; phylum Pseudomonadota; class Gammaproteobacteria; order Lysobacterales; family Lysobacteraceae; genus Luteimonas; species Luteimonas lutimaris. The sequence continues at coordinate 410,017 of NZ_BAAAZU010000003.1, forward strand.
GGCGGATTTCGCCGGCCGCGCGCCGCGCTACCGCGACGTCGTGCGCGAACAGCTGCGGACCTGGCGCGAACGCCAGACCGAAGCCAGCGAACAGGCCGCGCGTCAGGCCGCCGAGCACGCCGCGGCCGATGCCGCCAGCCACGTGCTCGGCACCGAGGACCTGCTCAACATCGCGCGCATGTTGCAGCGCGACGACCCGGCGCCGTTCGTGCGCGCGCTGTCGGGCAAGGACGGCTACGCGCTGGCCGGCGCGCTGCGCGAGGAGATCCTCGACGGCATCCGCCAGCTCGGCTTCGATCCCGAGGAAACCTCGCTGAGCAGCGACGAGCAGGATGCGATCGACCTGGTCGGCATCCTGTTCCAGTCGCTGGTCGAGGCCAACGAACTGATGCAGCGTGCCCGCGCCATGTACGGCAAGCTGGTGGTGCCGTACCTGAAGGTCGCGCTGACCGACGACTCGATGTTCAACCGCCGCAGCCACCCGGCGCGGCGCCTGCTCGACGTGCTGACCGAGGCCTGCGACGGCAACGCCGGAGAGACCCCGCAGGACCGCGAGACACTCGACCGGGCCGAGCAGGTCGTCGACCGCGTGGTCACCGAATACGACGACGACCAGGCGATCTTCGAGCTGGCCGCCAGCGAGCTGCGCGACCAGCTCGACCAGCAGCGCAAGCGCTCCGAGCTGGCCGAAAAGCGCACCGCCGAGGCGATCCACGGCCGCGAGCGCCTGCAGCATGCGCGCCGCGCGGCCGAAGGCCTGGTCGCCTCGCGCATGGCCGACCGCCCGCTGACCGAGGCGATCGCGAACTTCCTCGACGGCCAGTGGCGCCACTACCTCACCCAGACCTGGCTGCGCGACGGCGCCGATTCGGGGCGCCACCATTCGGCGATCGCGCTGGGTGACGCGATGGTGCAGGTCGATACCGACGCCGCGCACGCACGCGGCGCAGTCGTGGCCGACCAGCTGCTCGCGCTGCAGGCGCCGCTGGTGGACTGCTATTCGAGCTGCGGCATGGACGCCGGCAGCGCGCGCGACTCGATGGCGCGGATCATCTCCGCGCTGGGCCTGCCGGACACCGTGCGCAGCGTGCACGTGCCGCGCGCGCTGGACGGCGAGCCAGACGGCCTCGAGGACGACCAGAAACCGGCCGTCCTGCGGGTGGTGGGCGGCCACGATGCACTCGAGTTCGACCCGGCCATCGCCGCGCGGATGCGGCGCCTGCGGCCCGGCCAGGGCCTGCGCCTGGTCGACGAGGACGGCCACGAGACGGCGGCGCGCGTGGCCTGGATCAGCCCGCTGACCTCGCGCCTGCTGATCGTCAACCGCCGCGGCGTGCGCAAGATGGTGGTGTCGCCCGAAGAACTCGCGGTGCTGGTCGGCAGCGGCCAGGCGATCGTGCGTTCGGTGGATGCGCCGTTCGACGAGGCCATGAAGCAGCTCTGGCAGCACCTCAACGAGGTGCCGAAGGCGGCCAGGGCGGCAGCGGCACCCTGAGCCGCGGCAGTGCCGGGAGGCATCGTGCGCGGCAATCGCGCCACCCCGGGCGATTCGCTACGATGGCCGGCGACAGGAGCCCGGAGCCAGGCATGCCAGTGACGATCGGAATCGCGCGCGAGTCAGCGCCAGGCGAGCGGCGCGTCGCCGCGACCCCGGAAACCTGCAGGAAGCTTGTCGCCGCCGGCGCCGTCGTGCGCGTCGAGCGCGGACTCGGCGACGGCGCGCATTTCCCCGACGCGGCCTACGCCGACGCCGGCGCCGAACTGGTCGGCAGCGGCGCCGAGGCGCTGGGGCAGGCCGACATCGCACTGTGCGTGCAGGCGCCGGAACCGGCCGCGATCGCCGCGCTGCGGCAGGGTGCCGTGCTGGTCGGCAGCCTGCATCCGGACGCCGACCCGGCGCGCGCCGAAGCGCTGCGCGCCAACGGCATCGTCGCCTTCCCGCTCGAACGCCTGCCACGCACCACCCGCGCGCAGGCGATGGACATCCTCAGCTCGCAGGCCGGCATGGCCGGCTACAAGGCGGTGCTGATCGGCGCGCAGCTGGCGCCGCGCTTCTTCCCGATGCTGACCACCGCGGCCGGCACGATCCGCCCGTCGAAGGTGCTGGTCGTCGGCGCCGGCGTGGCCGGCCTGCAGGCGGTTGCCACCGCGCGGCGCCTGGGCGCGCAGGTCGAGTGCTTCGACGTGCGTCCGGAAACGAGCGAACAGATCGAATCGCTGGGCGGCAAGTTCCTCGATCTGGGCGTGAGCGCCGCGGGCGAGGGCGGCTATGCGCGCCAGCTCACCGACGCCGAGCGTGCCGAGCAGCAGCGCCGGCTGGGCGAGCACCTCAAGGGCATCGACGTGATCGTCTGCACCGCCGCGGTGCCGGGGCGTCCCGCGCCGAAGATCATCTCCGCGGCAATGGTGGCCGGGATGAAGCCGGGCAGTGTGATCGTCGACCTCGCCGCCGAGACCGGCGGCAACTGCGAACTGACGCAGCCCGGCGAAACCGTCGACCATGGCGGCGTGTTGGTCGCCGGACCGCTCAACCTCGCCAGCAGCGGCGCACTGCACGCCAGCGAGATGTACGCGCGCAACGTGTTCAATTTCGTCTCGCTGCTGCTCAAGGACGGCGCGCTTGCGTTCGACTGGGAGGACGAGCTGCTGGCGAAGACCGTCTGGCCGGAGCGGCCCGCTGGCTGAGCCACCCGCGTCCCGGTAGGAGCGGCTTCAGCCGCGAGCTTTGAGTCCTGCTTGCCGCCGATCGGAAAAGCTCGCGGCTGAAGCCGCTCCTGCCAGAAGAAGTCCGTGGCTCAGGGATCCGCCGGCGGATTCTGCTCCACCCACTGACGCCGCTGCTCCGGCGTCATGTCGTGCCACTGCCTGCGCAGGGCGTCGCGGTCTTCCTTTGACATGCCGCGCATCTTGCCGAACAGAGCACGTGCCTGTTCGCGCTGTTCGGGGCCCATGTGCTTCCAGCGGTTCATGCCGCGGTGCGCGCGCTTGCGCTGGTCCGGCGTCATGTGCTGCCAGCGCTGCGCGTGCTCGTACATGCGGTCGCGCTGGTCGGGGTTGTCGTCCCAGCGTGCGCGCAGCGGAGCAATCAGCGTTTCGCGCTGCTGCGCGGTGAGATCGTCCCAGGCGGGCCGGGTCGCGGTGGTGTCCTGCGCGGGCTGCGGCGGTGAGGCCATCGCGGTGCACGGGAGCAGCATGGCCAGGGCGAGGGCGAGGATCGGAAGGGCGCGCATGGCTTACTCCATGGCCAGGGCATAGGCGTCGTTGGACGCCAGCCACAGGTAGAGGTCGGGGTTCTCGTCGAGCACGGCGTCGATGTCGTCGGGGGTGCTGGCGGCAACGGCGGTCGCCGGTGCCGCCGTCGCCGGTGCGGCCGGGGACGGTTCGGGCGCGTTCCACAGCTGCACGCCGACCATCAGCGCCAGCACCGCCGCGAACGAGGCCGCCACCGGTCGCCAGCCGAAGTGGCGCCGCGCCGGCGTCGCGGTCGTTGCCGAACGGTGGCGCTGCTGCAGCTGCAGTCGCGTGCGGCCGGACACCCGGTCCACGGCGGTCGCGTGCAGCTGCCGCATCGCGGCGTCGAAGCGCGCGTCGCGGTCGTGGGCTTCGTGGTCGTTGGTCTTCATGCGAAATCCTCGAGTTGCCGTTGCAGCGCCGCACGGGCGCGCGACAAGTGGGTCTTCACCGATCCCTCGCTGCAATCCATGATCCGCGCCGTGTCGGCGACGTCGAATTCCTCCAGCACGCGCAGCGTGAACGCCTCGCGCTGGCGCCGCGGCAGCCCGCGCAGCGCTTCGAGCAGCCGTCCGTAAGCTTCCTGCCCGTCGTGCGCGCGGGACGGGTCGGGGCCGTCGTCCGCCCAGTCCAGGCTGCTGTCCTCGCCGCCGGGCGGGCTGTTGCCCAGCCAGCCGAGCCGGAACGTGCGCCGCCGCTGCGTGTCGATGATGCGGCTGCGCAGGATGCTCCAGAACAGCGGCGTCCACTCCTGCGCGGGGCGCTCGCGGTAGGCGAGCATCTTCATCATCGCCTCCTGCACCGCGTCCATTGCGTCCTCGCGGTGGCGCAGCCCGGCCTCGGCGAAGCGGAACGCGCGCGTGCCGACGCCGGCCAGGAAGCCCTCGAGCGTGGCCGGCGCCTGGGGCGCGGCCTCGTCGGTACGTGGATTGGCGGTGGCGCGGGCATCGGTGTTCACCAGGGCGAGCTTAACGGCAACGGTGGCAACGGCGTGCCGCGGACGACGGCCGCCGCGCCGCGCGGCGTGGCGCGGCTTCGGCGGGGTGGTCGTGGAGCGTGGCCTGGGGCATGCCATCGTTGTCGCGTCGGTGGGGACGGCCATGGGAACGCGCCCCGGGGCGTGCGGTTGACAGGCGGGCGGCATCCCGGCCTGCAGGCGCCGGCCGGCCGGTTATGATGCGGTCACCTGGATGGGGAGAGCGGCGATGGGCGACGGTTTCGTGGCGCTGTACATCTTCATGCTGGCGGCGATCGCCGGCAACGTGATCATTTCGCGGGTGCCGGTGATCCTGCACACCCCGCTGATGTCGGGCAGCAACTTCATCCACGGCATCGTCCTGATCGGCGCCATGGTCGTGCTCGGCCATGCCGACACCACGCTGGAGAAGGTCATCGGCTTCGCCGCGGTGCTGCTGGGCGCGGGCAACGCCGCCGGCGGCTACGTGGTGACCGAGCGGATGCTGGACATGTTCAAGTCCAGCAGGAAGCCCGCCGCGCCGCCGGAGGCCGGATCGTGAACTGGGCGCTACCGGAAGTGCTGCTGCTGGTCGTCAAGGCCAGCTACCTGGTGGCCGCGACCCTGTTCCTGCTCGGCCTGCAGCGGATGGCCTCGCCGCTGACCGCGCGCAGCGGCATCCGCTGGGCCGGCGTGGGCATGGTGATCGCCACGGTGGCGACGCTGTTCCTGCCGGGGCTGCACAACCTCGGACTGATCGTGGCGGCCACCGTGATCGGCATCGCGCTGACCTGGTTCTGGGGCAAGAAGGTCGCGATCACCGACATGCCGCAGATGGTGGCGCTGTTCAACGGCATGGGTGGTGGCTCGGCCGCCGCGATCGGCGCGGTGGAGCTGCTGCGCTTCGCCGGCATCGGCGCGGCGCCGTCGATGACCACGCTGGTGCTGGGCGTGCTCGGCGCGCTGATCGGCTCGGTGTCGCTGTCGGGTTCGGTCATCGCCTGGGCCAAGCTCGACGGGCGCATGGACAAGCGCTACACGTTCCCCGCGCAACAGCTGTTCAACGCCGCGGTCGCGATCGCGACGGTGGTGCTGGGCGCCATTGTCGTGCACTCGCTCGGCGTGCCGATGATCATCGCGTTCTTCATTGCCGCGCTCGTCCTGGGCGTGCTGATGACGCTGCCGATCGGCGGCGCCGACATGCCGGTGGTGATCTCGCTGTACAACGCGCTGACCGGTCTTGCGGTGGCCTTCGAGGGTTACGTGCTTGGCAACGAGGCCCTGATCATTGCCGGCATGATGGTGGGTGCGGCCGGCATGCTGCTCACGCGGCTGATGGCCAAGGCGATGAACCGCTCGATCAAGAGCGTGCTGTTCTCCAACTTCGGCGGTGGCGGCGAAGCGCAGGAGATCACCGGCTCGCAGAAGCCGATCGAGGCCGGCGACGTCGCCGCGATGATGGCCTTCGCCGAACGCGTGGTCATCGTGCCCGGCTATGGCATGGCCGTGGCGCAGGCGCAGCACAAGATCTGGGAGCTGGCGAAGAAACTCATGGATCGCGGGGTGAAGGTGAAGTTCGCCATCCACCCCGTCGCCGGGCGCATGCCCGGTCACATGAACGTGCTGCTCGCCGAGGCCGGCGTGCCCTACGACCTGATCGTCGACATGGAAGACATCAACCCCGAGTTCGCCAACACCGACGTATCGCTGGTGATCGGCGCCAACGACGTGGTCAATCCGGTGGCAAAAACGGATCCGGCCTCGCCGATCTACGGCATGCCGATCCTGGACGTGGTGGATTCGAAGAACACCATCGTCATCAAGCGCGGCAAGGGCACGGGCTTCGCCGGGATCGAGAACGCGCTGTTCTACGCCGACAACACCCGAATGCTCTACGGCGACGGCGCGGAAATGGCCAACGCGCTGGTCAGCGAACTCAAGGCGCTCGACGGCGGGCATTAGGGGCGGGCATCCTCCGCTGGCGCGCAGGATTGCTGCAAGGCGGTGTGGGCAGGTTCCATTGACCAAAGGCCGTCGTGCGACGCCGGTGTCCGGCGCCTCGGGCATGTGGCTTCGCGGAGGCGGGGAATGGCGCCGCCCATGCAACAGGCAGCAGCCGGTGGGGACGATTTATCCGGCGTTATCGCCGCCCCTGAGAAGCGAGATGGTGCCCTGTGCAACCGCACACAGGGTTTCTTCATCGCCGAGGCTGAAAACCTCGCAGCGGCAGACAGCCTGTGTCCTGCCCGCGTGGACGACACTTGCGCGCGCAACGAGCGCATCGCCCGCAGCCGGGCGCACGTAGTTGATCTTGAATTCGGACGTGACCACGGCAGGTCCCAGTGCCAGGCCGCCCGCGAACGTGAGCGCGTTGTCGGCGGCATAGGAAACCACGCCCCCGTGCACGAATCCGTGCTGTTGCTTCAATCGTGCGCAGATGGGGAGGCGCAGTTCGACGCCCGCCTCGGAGAAGCGGACGAGCTCGGCATCGAGGAGCCTGCTGAAGGGCTGGGACTGCAACACTTGCCTTGCGGCTTCGATGGAAATGGACATGCTCACGGGCTCATGGAGTGTGGGGGGCGGCCGCCGGTGCGTGCCGGTTCCGGTGGCCGGAATGGGTGCCGATCCACCAGATGTTGCCCTCCGGATCGCGCACGCCCGAGGACCGGTCGCCATAGGGCTGGTCGCGCGGCTCCGAGATCGAGGATGCGCCAGCCGCCAATGCCCGCCGGTAGGCCAGGTCAACATCGGGCACGTAGACGTGGGTCGAACAGTGCACCGGCTCGCGGCCGTCCGGGCGTTCGCCAAGCATTACCACGGAATCGTCGATGCGCACTTCGGCGTGCTTGACGCTGCCATCGGGTAGTTCGGACCGGCTCAGTTCGAGGGCATCGAAGCTGGCGCCCAGGAACGCGAGCATCTTCCCGACATTGCGGACCAGCAGATATGGCGACACGGCATTGTGCGCGGGCGGCTTGCAGGCAGCCGGGGTGCCTTGGGCGGAATCGGGCGGATCGGGAGTGACGGACTGTACGGCTCCGGCCTGCGGGGTCCGTTCGATGGGGTGCATCTTGTCGAGCGCCGATTTGATGAGGATGTCGCATCCGAACCAGCCCCAGTAGATGCGGTGACGACAGATGCTCCCGCTGGCGATTTCCATCACTTCCAGGATGTCGACCTGGTCCCCGTCTGGTGTTTCCCGGGGGTACTCCCAGACGAGTGTCTTGCCATCGGTGAAGTACTGGCCGGTTCGGTGCCAGCGCACGAGTGCGTTCGGACGGCGCCTGGTGCCCTCCTGCAGGAAGCGCAGGATATCTTCCCTGCCCCTGAGCACACCGGACGCCCGGTCGAGGATCGCGGGGACGAGCGGGCTTTCGAGGACCGCGTCGTCGGAGTACAGGCCGGCCAGTGCTTCCACTTGCCGGAGACGGGCAAAGTCGTGCCAGTCGCGATGGATGCGTTCGGCGGCGCGTTTCATGTTGTCGATCCTGAGGCCTTGCGCCTGAATCATGCCGCGCCGGGGAACCATCCGGCGTGTACGGTGACCAGTTCGGCCTGGTGCAGCCCGCCCGGAGACGGTGCAGGCATCACGCCCGGCGTGCCGTCGGCCGGCAGCACAGCGCCGATCCCGGGGTCATGCCGCGAGCGATGCGTCGTCGGCCTGCACCTGCCGCGCCTGGGTCGTGGTGCAGCGGAAGGACTTCTTGAATGCGCGGCAGAAGCTGCTCTGGCTCTCGAAGCCCAGTGCCTCGGTGATCTCGCAGATCGGCAGCTGCGTGCTGCGCACCAGCGACCATGCGCGCTGGAGCCGCAGCTGCGAGGCGTATTCGCAGGGTGTCTGGCCAAAGACCTCGCGATGCATCCGCATCAGGTGCCACGGCGAGTAGTTGGCGCTGCGCGCCAGCATGGCGAGGTCGGGCCGGCCGTCGTCGTGGATTTCAATCAGGTGGCGCACGCGCAGCAAGCGCAGCAATGTCTGCTGGCGCCGCTGCAGGGTGCGTCCGCTGCAGCGCTGCAGGGGTTCGTCCAGGTCGCGCTGCTGGTCGAGCAGCGAGGCGCACAGCGCACCGGCCAGCAGCGAAGGATCGGCTTCGATGGCCGGGTATCCGCGCGCCGCGCGGACCAGCCGTACCAGCAGGCGGCGCAGCGTGCGCGGGCAATCGTCCTGGCGCGGGAAGATGCACGGCGCAGCTGCCTGTCCGGGCGCCGGCCGCAGGTGCCGTCCCCATGCCCGCAGCGGGCCGGCCAGGCCGACCCATGCACCCGGCGAGGGACAGTCGATGCGCAGCGGGGTATCGCGCCATACCTGCATGCGCGTTGCCGGCAGCGACCAAAGGCCCGCGTCCGACTCCAGCTGCAGGCAGCCGGACATCGGTGCGCAAACCACCAGCCAGCCGGCCGGCAGCGACAGGCGCGAGCCGCGCCCGGCCGCGTGGATGGCATGCAGCGCATCGGTCGCGGGATCGGGTTCCGCGCTTCGGGCCGAATGCAGTGCCATGTGGCGGATCGCTTCGGTGCCCGCGCCGCGTGGCGGAATGCTGTTCATCTCTTCTCCTGTCGCCGGTTGCTGTACTGGACCCGTGGCGTTGCAGCGCGATCTGTCGCGGATTCCAGCCTGTGCATCCAAGCTATCCGCTGCGGTTTTCCGAAGGAGGACCAATTCAGGCGCGGACGGGGGGACCAATTCACGCACAGGCGAAAAGACGGCCCGGGGAGAGCCGGGCCGACGCCTGCGGACGGTGCGCCCCCGCAACGTTTTCGTGCGTGAAGCGGTCGGGCGTTGCCTTGCCTGGAGAGAGAGATGCGAAGCACCGCTGGCGGGTCGATGATCCCCGCAACGCCTCCGCGACCCTGTACCGGATGCAGTCGTGAACGTGCGCGCCGCTT
>NZ_BAAAZU010000003.1:419145-463732 GCF_039537065.1 Luteimonas lutimaris
CGTGGCGCTGCGTCAGAAGCGTTGCTGGTACTTCAGGTACCAGAAGCGACCGATGTCGAAGCCGCCGTAGTAGGCGAAGCTGCTGTTGGGCTGCGAGTACATCTGCGGGCCCATGTGGTCGAAGATGTTGTTGGCGCCCAGCGAGGCGGTGGCGTTCCAGGGCAGCTTGACCGCGAACTGGAGGTCGTGGAACACGTTCGAACCCGTCCGGTTCTGCGGCTGCGGGTTGCCGTAGACATCGACGTGGTCGGGATCACTGCAGGGCTTCCTCGGGTCGGATGCGCATTCTTCCTTCATGCCCGAGTAGTAGCGGGCCATGTAGCTCAGCGAGTAGTCGCCGCGGCTCCAGTCCAGCCCGAAGTTGGAACGCACGCGGAACACGCCGGGAGTTCCGACGAATCCGACGTATCGGGTGTCGGGTTCCTGGTCGGCCCGCTGGTCGAACACGCTGGTGTACGAGGTCTGCCATTTGAGGTTGAACTGCCCGATCGCGAATTCCGGCAATCGGTAGTTGACGCCCAGGTCGTAGCCTTCGGTCTCGATGGTGCCGATGTTCCTCAGGCCGAGGAAGATGGACGTGACCGAGTGGTTGTTCGCACTGCGCTGGATGGTGGCGCAGCGCGACTCGATGTTGTTGAGGTAGCAATCGTTGAGGATCGTCGTCGGGCTTTCGGCGACGATGGCCGAGTCGATCGTGACCTTGTACCAGTCGAGGGTGAAGTCCAGGCCATCGACCCATTTCGGGCTCCAGACGATGCCGGCGGTCTTCGACTCGGCCAGCTCCGCGGTCAGGTCCGGGTTGGACCCGGTCACGAACTGGTTGTTGGTCTGGCACGGAACCGCGGTGCAGGGGATGTTGCCCTGGCCGAGCTGCACGTAGTCGGCGGGTACCCCGTCCTGGGCGCAGCGGGCATTGCCCGCGCCTGCGTAGCCCGCCTGGCAGGGGTCGATGTAGAACGCATAGGTGCCGCCGGTCCCGCCATACAGGTCCTCGATGGACGGCGCGCGGAAGCCCTCGGCGTAGGTGGCGCGGACCAGCAGGCCGTCCATCGGGCGCCAGCGCATCTGGAACTTGTTGTTGACCGTGTTGCCGAAGTTCGAATAGTCCGAATAGCGGCTGGCAACGTTGAACGTCAGTTCCCTGGCGCCGGGCACGTCGGCCAGGACCGGGATCTCGAGTTCGACATAGGCTTCGTCGAGATCGTAGCTGCCGGCCGTGGTGGTCGCCGGCAGGCCCGTGCTCTGGCCCACCTGGTTGACCGCGTCGGGGACGAAGCGGCCCTGCTCGCGACGGTGCTCGACCCCGACCGCGAGGCCCAGGTCGCCGGCAGGCAGGCTGAACAGCGTGCCGGCCAGGTTGGCGGTGTAGTCGGTGGTCCTGGTGGTGCCGTGGTCGTGGTACTCGGGGAACAGGAACTGCTGCAGGGTCGGATTGGCCAGCGACCCGTCGCCGGCTTCGCCGAACGGCAGCAGCGGGTTGAACGGGATGCACTCGCCGGCGCCGAGCGCACCGCCATAGGCGATCGGGTCGGCGGCGGTGCCGCATTCCACGCGTCCGGTTTCGGCGTTGTAGAACGACGGTCCGATCGCGGCCTGCAATGCCGGCAGGTAGGCGTCGCCGTGGTTTTGCTTGTTGTTGGTGTTCTCGTTGGAGAGGAAGCCGACGTCCCAGTTCCACAGGCGGTCCTCGCCGAACTCCAGGGTGCCTTCCAGGCCCAGGGTCACGCGGAAGGTGTCGAGCTGGTTCTCGGTCGTGCGCGGCACTTCCCAGAAGCGGCGGAACCAGGCCTGGTCGTCGCCGGGAGATGGATTGAAGTAGCTGTCGGCGGAGATCAGCCCGTAGTAGTACTGGCCCGGGTAGCCGGCGATCTGCTGGTCGGTGGTGCGGCGGTTGTAGCCGATGTCGGTGGTGAAGCGGATGCTGTCGGAGATGTCGTAGAAGCCGCTGACGAAAAGCGACTTACGCTCGACGCCGGTCTGCACCATCATCTGTTCGTTGGCATTGGCCCGCTCGGCCAGCGTGAGGTCGTGGTAGTTGGCCGGATTGCGCGGATCGGTGCCCCTGTCCAGGGTGCAGTAGCCGGAAGGGCAGGGGCCGCCGACCGGCGCGCCGTCCGCCCCCAGCGGGCCGATCCATACGCCGTTCTGGCTGACCAGGCTCCAGCCGTCGTACGGGATGTCGGGACTGTTGCCGTATTTGGAGAACTCGCGGTCCTTGCCGTAGACCGGATCGTCCTTGGCGTACTCGGCGCTGATGGTGACGCCGCCGCGGTCGTTGCTGGCGCCCATGGTGAGGCTGTAGTTCTGCTTGGCCTCGCCTTCGTCGAACGCACCGACGTAGCCGTTGAACTCGGCGCCTTCGAAGTTGCGGCGGGTGATGACGTTGATCACGCCGGCGATGGCGTCGGAACCGTAGTTCGACGAGGCGCCGTCCTTGAGGACTTCGATGCGCTCGATCGCGGACATCGGCACCTGCCCGAGGTCCTGCAGGCCCGCGGACGAAACGCCAAGGCGCTTGCCGTTGAGCAGCACCAGGGTGCGCTGCGGCCCCAGGTTGCGCAGGTCGACGAAATAGCCACCCACGTCCTCGCCGGACGAGAGCGCCATGGAGCGCGATATCGCGGGCGAGCCGGAAGAGGTGAGGTTCTGCAGGATATCGGCGACCGAGTTGAAGCCCTGCTCTTCGATCTGGGCGCGACTGATGGTGATGATCGGCTGCTCGTTTTCGATTTCCGCGCGCGGGATGCGCGAGCCGGTCACCTCGATGCGGTCGAGCGTGGTGGGCTGGCCCGCTGGCTCCGCGTCCTGCGCGCGGGCGTCCTGCGCAACCGCCAGCGCAAGCGGGGACGCCGCCAGCGCCGCGAGGATCGCGCCGTGAAGCCGGTGGATTTGCAAGGTCATCTCGATCTCCAGGTCTTGGAAAAATGAAGGAAGCCGTCCACCGCGAGCTGGGCGGAGGAGGGACCGGTTCGAAATTACGAATCCTTAACCAGGCGTGCTGCGCGCCCCCGGATGAAAAAGATGTGCCGCGATTGGGGAGTCGACACCGACGCCCGGCGTGCGCCACCGGGCCTTGCAGGAGCGCAAGCGGTGCACATCGCGGGCGGGGCTGCCGCAATACGCTCGCGTGGCTGGCGCAGCCCCGGAGGAACCATGAGTCGACGCGACCCGATGCTTGCAGCCCTGCTGCTCGCGATCGCCGCAACGCCTTGCGCCGCCGGCGCGTGCAAGGTGGAGAGCGGTGCGCAGGTGCTGCCGCTGGTGGAGATCTACACCGCCGAGGGTTGCAACGAATGCCCGCCGGCCGACCGCTGGTTCTCGGCACTCTCGCGCACGACATCGCCAACGCAGGCGGCGCTGCTGGCGTTCCACGTCGACTACTGGGACGAATTCGGCTGGCCGGACCGGTTCGCCGACCACGCCTACAGCCAGCGCCAGGACCTTCGCATCACGCTGGCGAAGCAGAAGGTCACCTACACGCCGCAGGTGATGATCGGCAGCGACGTGCGTGTGAAGTGGCAGGATGCCGCGCGGTTGCGGTCAACGCTCGAGCGCGTGCGTGCGCGGCCCGCGGCGGTCGACCTGGCGCTGGATGTGTCCAGGACGGACGACGCGCTGCACGTCGGCGTCGGCGCGTCGCGCGCGGCCGGGGACGGAGCGGAACCGCTGCTGGTGTGGCTGGCGCTGTACCAGGATGGACTGAGCAGCCGGATCGAGGCCGGCGAAAACAAGGGTGCCGTGCTGGACCACGACCGCGTCGTGCGCGCGCTGGTGGGGCCGTGGCGCATGGATGCGGCGTCGTTGTCCGACGATGTGCAGATCCGCTGGCCGTCGATGGCCGATGCCGCGCACATGGGGCTGGTGCTGTTCGCCGAATCGGGCAGGACCGGAGAAGGCATGCAGGCACTGGCCCTGCCGCTTGATGCCTGCCCGGCGCAGGACCCGGACTGAGCCCGCGGCGGGCGCGCATGACTTCAGGGTGCGTTGCTCGGCACGAGCGCCCGCCGTGCGCCCAGCGCGCAGGGAATGCCGACCAGGACCATGTGGCCGGCGATGTGGGACAGGTTTTCCCAGCGCCACGCCGGCAGCTGGCCGCTGCCGGCATTGGACAGCGGCACCACGACGTAGGTCATCGCCGCGTAGAGCACGAGCCCGTACAGCGCGCCGTATACGGCAGGCCGCAGTACCAGTGCCGGCCGGCGCCGGGCTGCGAGGAAGAAGGCCATCGCCATCGCGATCGCGATGGCGTAGTGCGACGTGGCGCCAAGCAGTGCGGCAGGCACTCCTCCACCGTAGGCCGCGTCGCGCCCGAGCCAGCCGGCGGCCACCGATTGCAGGATCTGCAGCGGCGTGAAGCCCAGCTGGATTCCCCAGAACGTCGATGCGTACACCAGGTCGAGCGTGCCGGCGACGATGCCGGCAAGCGCGACGACGGCGAGCTGCCGGGCGGGAAGGTGGCTTGGCATGGGGCGTTACCTCGGGCTGCGGCGGAGGCGCGATTGGACGCATTCTTCCGCACGCCTGCCAGTTCCAACCCGGCCGCCATGGATGGGGCCAATCCTGTCGCTGCTACCGCCGTCGCGCGCCCGCTGCGCGCGAGAACAGCGCGCATGGAATGCCGACCAGGGTCATGTAGACCACGATGCAGGTCAGGATCCATGCCGGTTCGCCGAGGCTGGCCGGCTTGCCGGCCAGCAGCGAGGCAAGTCCGGCGAAGATCGCGAAATAGGCAACCGCGCCATAGGCCGCACCGCACAGGATCGGCCGCCGCAGCAGGACCGGATGGCGCCTGGCAATGGCGTGGTAGAGCGCCACCACGCCCCACATCAGGTGTCCGTAGACGAGCGCGCCGAGCGTGGCGGTGGCGGCCCCGCCCGAATACGCGGCCGGGCCCAGGAACCAGGCCGCGAAGGTCTGCAGGATCCGGCCCGCGCCCACGCCCTGGGGTGCCCAGTAGGCGATCGCGCAGAGCACGTCGAGGGTGGCGACGGTGTAGCCGCCCAGCAGCAGCCAGGGCAGGGACCGTTGGCGCGCGCGTGCGGCGGGATGCAGGGCGGTGGGTGACAGGGTGATCGGCATGGCGAGTTCCTGCTTTTCCGGCAAATCCGGGGATTGCGACGATTGGCCCTATCAGGAACGACGGAAGTGGCACTATCAAGGGCCAATTGCTGCGATTGAAATGGGGCCAATCCCGGGCGGAGTACGCCATGCACCTGCAACTCGACGGAAACGGACCGCTGCACGCGCAACTGACGCGGGCGCTGAAGGCGGCGATGCGATCGGGCCTGGTGGCCGGCAGCCGGTTGCCGGCGACGCGGCAGTTGGCGCGCGAACTGGGCATGTCCCGGAACACGGTCATGGCCGCCTACGAACAACTGCGGGCCGAGGGCTTCATCGAGGGCCGGGTCGGCTCGGGCAGCTATATCGCCGCGTCGCTGCCGCGCGCGCGGCCTCCGGCGCAGCCGGTGGAAGGCAGTATCGCGCCGCAGTCGGCCTTCGCCAGGCGCATGCGCGAGTGCCACCAGGGCTTCGGCGGGGTCGTCGCCGAAGGCGTGTTGCATGCCTTCCAGTGCGGCGAGCCGATGACCAACCCGATGCTCACCACGGTCTGGGCCCGCGAGCTTTCGCGCGCGGCGCAGTACACGGCGCCCGGATATGCACCGATCCGCGGCCTGCCGGCGCTGCGCGAGGCGACCTGCGATTACCTTGCCCGCCGGCGCGGCGTGCATGCACGGCCCGAGGACGTGCTGATCGTCGCCGGGACCCAGCAGGCGATCGCGCTGATCGCGGACGTGCTGGTCGATCCGGGCGACCTGGTCGCGATCGAGGAGCCGCACTACCCCGCGATCCGCAAGGTGCTGCAGTCGCACGGCGCGCGCATGCACACCACGACGGTGGACCACGAAGGCCTGGTGTGCGCGGCCCTTCCCGAGGGCGGCGCCAAGCTTGTCTGCGTGACGCCGTCGCACCAGTTCCCGACGGGTGCGGTGATGTCGCTGCAGCGACGCATGGAACTGCTCGACTACGCGTCCCGGCACGATGCCTGGATCTTCGAGGACGACTACGACGGCGAGTTCCGCTACGACGGCAAGCCGCTGGCGGCGCTGCGCTCGCTCGACGACCACAACCGCGTGATCTACGTCGGCACCTTCTCCAAGGCGGTGTCGCCGACGATCCGGCTGGGCTACCTGATCATGCCGCCGCAGCTGCAGCGCGACTTCACGTCGGCGAAATGGATGAGCGACTTCTCCTCGCCCGGCGTGGAACAGGCTGCGCTGGCGCAGTTCATCGACAACGGCGGCTTCGAGCGCCACCTGCGGCGCAGTGCCCAGGTGCTGAAGGAGCGCCGCCGGGTGCTCATCGATGGACTGCGCGCCTGCGGCCGCGGGCGCCTGCTGATCGAGGACTCGCGGGCCGGCATGCATTTCGTGGTCTGGTTCCCGGGACGCAGCGATGCCGAGGTGGCGACGCTGGTGGAGCACGCCCGCCGCGCGCGGCTCGGCTTGTATTCGATCGCGCCGCTATACCTGCGTCCCTGTGGCCGCGCCGGGCTGGTGATGGGTTACGGCGGGATGTCCGTCGCCGAGATCGAACAGGCGCTGGTGCTGTTCGAACGCTGCCTCGACGAAATCTTTCCGGTCAGCGCGAAACCGTTGCCGCGACGACCAGCGCAGCGCCCCACCAGGCGAAGTCGGCATGGCCGTTCACGAGCATCGTCAGGGTCCAGATGAAGCCCGGGCCCAGCCGGGTCATCGATTCCCACGGCAGCAGCCCCATGGGCGCGCCCATCTGCATGGCCACGATGCCCCAGTTGGCCAGCGCGATGGCCAGCGCCGTGCCCAGCACCGCCAGCCCCGCGCGCGCCCAGCCGCCGCGCATGCCGCCCAGCCGCAGCATCAGCGCGGCATCCAGCGCGGCCAGCACGGCGATCCAGCTCAGCTGCCCGCTGCCCATGCGCGCGGCCAGGATCCAGGCGGCGGCCATGCCGGCGCTGCCGAGCAGCAGCAGGAACGGGGCGAGCAACGGCATGCGTTGCGGGGAAGAGGCGGGCATCGTGCGGCCGTCGGGACGAAAGCCGGACAGGATACCGCCCGCGCGGCGATACAATGGCGTCCTTGCGTGGCGGCGCACCGCCACCATTTAGGGCCTGTACCGCCGTCGCGCGGAAGCGACCCGCCCGACAGCAACAGACGCAGGCCTTCGAACACCATGTACTCCCGCAGCAGCGAACCCGTCCGCTTCGAACGCGATTGCACCGCCGTCCTGGTCCCGCAGGGCGACGTGGTGACCCTGCCGGCCGGCAGCATCGGCTACATCACCCAGGCGCTCGGCGGCAGCTACACCGTCTTCATCGAGGGCAACCTGTTCCGCATCGCGGGCGAGGACGGCGATGCGATCGGCAAGGAGCCGACCGAGCCGCTGTCGCTGCCCGACGACGCCAGCGACGACGCGGTCGAGAAGCTGGTCTGGCAGCAGCTGCGCACCTGCTTCGACCCCGAGATCCCGATCAACGTGGTCGACCTGGGCCTGGTCTACGAAGCGCAGGTCACCCACCGCGACGACGGCAGCCGGCTGGTGGAAGTGAAGATGACGCTCACCGCGCCCGGCTGCGGCATGGGCGACATCCTCGTCGACGACGTGCGCAGCAAGCTGGAAATGATTCCGACCGTTGCTGAAGCGGACGTCGAACTGGTCTTCGACCCGCCGTGGAACCGCAACATGATGTCGGACTCGGCCAAGCTCGAGACCGGCATGCTGTAGCCCGCCGGTGTGCCCGGTCCCGCCGGCCTCCGCCCAACACCTCCTCAATCCATCCGCTCTCGCGGCAGCGGGGCCCGGGATCGTGCCGGTTCCGTCTGGAATTGTGACTTGAGTCACAAATCATGTAATCGATGCCGGATTATTCCAGCTGAACGCCCGATAAGTTGCCATTTTTCGTCAGTATCGGGACGTGCAGGTCACATGCCGGAATCGCTCCGGCATGGCCATTCCGGCCACCTCGCCAGCCGCCTTCCGCCACCCACCGGGTCCGCGGTGGCCGGTCGGCTCCGGCAACCGGGAGACCTGCGCCATGGGGAGTCGCGGGGCTGATCTCCAGACGGGTTCCGCGCCTGGTTCCATTTATTCGTTGAAGGAGGTTCGTGCGGCAAGAAGCTGCGGGGGGCATCGGCACTCCATCGCGCCCAAGGGTCCCGAGGGACCGCGGGCGCCCGGTGCGGGCCGGCCCAGGACAGCAGCAAGGGTGTGCCGGCCGCGGGGGGTGGCCGGCACAGCCGTTGGAGAACAAGGGAAGACCGGCCAGCCGGCCGGCCGTTTGTCGAACTTATGCGTGTCGAACTTATCGGGAGACCCACAGAGTGACTAACTCCAAGAAGCGTTCCCTGGCGCTGGTGGCATTGACGCCACTCGCACTCGCCTGCATGGCGATGTCGGCCCAGGCCGCCACCCGCGTCAACCTGCACCAGCAGGATGTTTCCGCCATCAACAGCCAGTACGCCAACGCCAGCGTCGCGATCGGCGTGAGCAAGCAGGCCAGCGTCCGCCATGCGGAGATGCTGGGCCTGGGGACGGACTCGGCGCTGTCGTTGATCGGCAGCCATACCAACGCCAACGGCGTGCGCAACAGCCGTTACGTGCAGACCTTCCAGGGCGTACCGGTCTACGGCGAGCACGTGATCGTCAGCGAGGACGCCAGCGGCCAGGTCCGCACGCTGTTCGGCAGCAAGGTCGACGGCCTCGACCAGGACCTGCCGTCGATGACGGCGCGGATCAGCAGCGCCCAGGCGCTGACCTCGGCCAAGCGCGCCGCGCTCGGCAGCCGCCTGCTCGGCCTCAAGGTGCAGGGCGAGAAGAGCCGCCAGGTCATCTTCGTCGGCGACGACGGCCGCGCGCGCCTGGCCTGGGAGGTGTCGTTCTTCGCCGATGCCCCGCAGGGCGGTTCGCCGACCAGCCCCAAGGTCATCGTCGATGCCGCCAGCGGCGCGATCCTCAAGCAGTTCGACGCGCTGAAGAACGCCGAGATCGGCACCGGCCCCGGTGGCAACGAGAAGACCGGGCAGTACGAGTACGGCACGGACTTCGGCTTCCTCGACGTGCAGGAAAACGGCACCGACTGCACGATGGACAGCGAGAAGGTCACCACGGTCAACCTCAACCATGGCACCAGCGGCTCCACGCCGTGGACCTACACCTGCCCGCGCAACACGGTGGAGGAAATCAACGGCGCGTACTCGCCGCTCAACGACGCCCATTACTTCGGCCACGTCGTGTTCGACATGTACAGCGACTACCTCGAGACCTCGCCGCTGACCAACAAGGTGACGCTCAAGGTGCATTACAGCACCAACTACGAGAACGCCTTCTGGGAGCCGGCCACGCAGACGATGTACTTCGGCGACGGCTTCAACACGTTCTACCCGCTGGTGAGCCTGGACGTGCTTGCGCACGAGGTCTCGCACGGCTTCACCGAGCAGAACTCCGACCTGGAGTACTCGCTGCAGCCGGGCGGCATCAATGAGGCGTTCTCCGACATGGCCGGCGAGGCCGCGGAGTTCTTCTTCAAGGGCGAGAACGACTTCCTGATCGGCGGCGAGATCTTCAAGGCGCCGGGCGAAGCATTGCGCTACATGGAAGACCCGACCCTCGACGGCATCTCCATCGGCAGCGCCAACGACTACTACGACGGCCTCAACGTCCACTATTCGTCGGGCGTCTACAACAAGGCCTTCTACCTGCTGGCCACCAGCGATGGCTGGGACACCTACAAGGCCTTCATGGCCTTCGCCGTGGCCAACCGGGACTACTGGTCCCCGAGCACCAACTTCTACGACGGCGCCTGCGGCGTCGAGACGGCCGCCGAGGACCTGGGCTACGCCAAGGCCGACGTGACCGCGGCGTTCGCCGGCGTCGACGTCGAGTGCGGCGGCGGCCCGCCGCCCGACCCGGATCCGGTCGCGCTGGAGAACGGCGTGCCGGTGACGGGCCTGGAGATCGGGACCAACCACGCGCTGCGCTACACGCTGGACGTGCCGGCGGGTGCGTCGAACCTGAGCTTCACCATCTCCGGTGGCACGGGCGACGCGGACCTGTACGTCAAGTTCGGCGAGGAAGCCACGGACACGGTGTACGACTGCCGTCCGTACAAGTCCGGCAATTCGGAAGTGTGCGAGTTCCCGACCCCGTCGGAAGGCACCTACTACGTCCGGGTCAAGGCGTACCAGGCGTACAGCGGCGTGACCCTGGTCGGCGAGTACGAAGGCGATGACGGCGACCCGGGCGATCCGGGCGACCCGCCGGACGACGAAGTCCAGACCTACGACAACGACACCGACTTCGTGATCAACGACTACGGTTCGGTCCGCAGCCCGGTCGAAGTGTCCGGTCGCACCGGCAGCGGCCTGGCCGAAACGCAGGTGAGCGTGGACATCTCGCACACCTACATCGGCGACCTCAAGGTCGACCTGATCGCCCCGGACGGCAGCGTGTACGTGCTGCACAACCGCACCGGCGGCAGCTCGAACGACATCGACATGACCTACACCGTCGACCTGTCGGGCGAGAGCCTCAACGGCGAATGGAACCTGCGCGTGAAGGACAACGGCAGGGGCGACACCGGCACGCTCAATGGCTGGAGCGTGACGTTCTGACCGTGCCCGGTCCCGGCCGCGTGCCGGGACCGGAGTCGGATGGAAGCACGGAAGCAGGGGGCAGGACGCCGACGGGCAGGGACGTCGACCGGTAAGGATGCCAACAGCAGGAAGCACGCACGGGCGGGGCATTGTCCCCGCCCGTTTTTTTCGGCCGGTTGCCGGGTGTCTGGTGCCGGGAAGAGGCGTCAGGTGCCGGACAGGCCGGCGCGGGCCAGCGCGGCGCGCAGGGGGGCGAGCAGTTCGCCGTAGCCGTCGACGCGCCCGGTATCGGCCGCGAGCGGCTGCCTGACCTGCGCGGCGCTGGCGGTGCGCACGCTGCGGCGGGCTTCGTGGAAGCGCAGGCACGCCGGGTCGAAGGCCAGCCCGCAGGCGTCGAGCAGTGCGCGGATGACGCCTTCCGGGTCGCGCAGCAGGGCTTCGTAGGATTGCAGGTGGACGTGGCCCGGGTCGCGTTCGCGCCACGTGTCCATCGCCCGCTGGCAGTCGCGGATGAAGGCGGCGATGTCGTCGAAGTCGCAGGAAAAATGCGGCAGGCGGTAGAAGTGCTGTTTGTAGCAGGACCACGCGGTTTCGAGCGGGTCGCGGCGCGTCTCGATCACCGTCGCACCGGGCAGCATCGCGCGCAGCACGCCGGCGTGCAGCCAGTTCTCCGGCATCTTGTCGGTGAAGCGCGGGCACCGTTCGCGCCAGCGCGCGGTGCGTTCCAGGTATTCGCCTCCCAGCCGCCGCCAGTCGCCGGCGGTGGCCTGCGCGACCCACGCGGGGAAGGGCTGCCCGCGCCGCGTCGATTCCCCGCGCAGCACCAGTTCCAGGTCCGGCAGTTCGCTCGCCCCCTCGACTTCGGGGTGCGCGGCGAGGATCTGTTCGAACAGCGTCGAGCCCGAGCGCGGCATGCCGACGATGAAGATCGCTTCGCGCCCGGGCAACGGCTCGACCGGCGCGGGCAGGTGCGCCGTGGCGGCGATGATCGCGTCCACGCGCGCGCCGAAGGCGCCCGCGTCCCACGGCGCTTCGCGCCGCAGCCGTCCGTTGGCCGACTGCAGGGCGGCCAGGGCCTCGGCGTGGCGGCCGTGGTCCTCGCAGGCCTTGCCCAGCGCGTAGCCCATCGCCACGCGGTCGGGCTCGCCGATGTCGGCGCGGTCGTGATTGAGTGCCAGCTGCTCGCGGTCTTCCTCCGACAGCGGCCGTGTCTTCAGGTTGGCCAGCCCGCGCCAGGCGTCGCCGCAGGCCGGATTGCGCCACAGCGCCTCGCGGTATTGCGCGTCGGCCTCGTCGAGGCGGCCGGCGTGCACCAGCGCGTCGGCCAGCAGGATGCGCGCGGGGATGAAGTCCGGCGCGAGCCCGGCCGCCTGCGAGAGCAGCTCGATCGCCGCGTCGGTCCGACCCTCCAGCTGCAGGCTGCGGCCCAGGTTGTAGGGCGGCATCGGGTGCGCCGGCGCCAGCGCGGCGGCGCTGCGCCAGCTCGCGCGTGCGCCCTCCCGGTCGCCGCAGCGCTGCTGCGCATTGCCCAGATCGATCAGCACCAGGGCGTCGCCCGGGCGTCGCTCCAGCGAGCGCTGCAGGGCGTCGCGCGCCAGTTCGTGGCGGCCGCCCACGGCATGCGCGATGCCCGCCAGGCGCAGGGCCTCGGGGTGGTCCGGGGTGCCGGCGAGGACCCGGCCGGCCTGCTGTAGCGCCGTGTCCGCATCACCGCGCTGCAGCGCCTGCAGCGCGGCCTGCACGTGCGCCACGGCGCTGGCCGGGAGCCCGGCCAGGCGCGGATCGGCCGCAGGGGCGCCGGGAGTCGTTGTCTGTTGCGTCATCGGGAGGCCTGACGGGAAAGCCCCGATGGTAAGCGCCATGCGGCGCCGAGGGCGGCCGATCCGGATCGCCCCCGGCCGCGGCCGTTTTGCGGCAAACCTTGGCGGCATCTGCCGGGCAGCGGTTCCGGAATAGTTCCGGATGTAACCGTCTACATTCCATATTTGTGATTAATGTCACTATTGATCGCCGAAAAATGCTGCGGTTGCAGCGTGAATCGCTTCTGAACTGTCCGATATTGTCGATTAAGGACGCATTGCGTCATGCGTCCTCATTTCCCGGCGGACAGGGAGTTCGACACGGTCCGCCGGCTTGCCGGTCACGGCGATCCTTCCAGGCATGAGGCTGTCGATGTCGGGTCACTCCAGCGTTGCATCCCACCTCCGCGTGCCGGCCGCCAGGCCGGACTGCGCGGAGGCAGGCGCGGCGCGGAGACCCTGGCCAGGTCCCGGAAGGCCGCGCGTGGCGGCCGCGTCGACAGCATCGTCGGCGCGCCTTGCCGGAATTTCGTCGGACGCACCAACGATCGATACCTGAAGAAGCTGCAGGGAGCCCGGAGCCAGCGGACGGGGGGCCGTCGTCGCCGGTGGGCCGGGTCCCGCACAAGCAGTGCTCCAGCCGGATGCGGGAGGGACGGGCAAGCCCGCACCGGTGCAGTTGGAAACAAGAACGGCCGCCATGAGGCGGCCGGCCATCCAACCATTCGGGAGAAAACCAATCGTGACCCATTCCACCAAGCACCCGCTCGGTCTGTACGTCGTGACACCGCTGGCGCTCGCGCTTGCGGCCGTGTCGGCGCAGGCCGCGACCCGCGTCAACCTGCAGAAGCAGGACGTGGCAGCCATCAACAGCCAGTACGCACAGGCCAGCACGGCCATCGGCGTCAGCAAGCAGGCCAACCTGCGCCACGCCGAGATGCTCGACCTCGGCAGCGATTCGGCGCTGAACGTGATCAGCGCCCGCCAGATCGAGGACGGCGCGCGCAACTACCGCTACGAGCAAACATGGCACGGCATCCCGGTGTACGGCGAGCATATCGTCGTCAGCGAGGACGCCAACGGCCAGGTGCGCGCGATGTTCGGCCGCAAGATCGCAGGCCTGGAGAGCGAACTCCCGGCCACGATCGCGCCGAAGCTGACCAGTGACCAGGCCCTGGCCACCGCCAAGCGCGCAACGCTCGGCAGCCGCCTGCTGGCGATGCACGTCGAGCGCGAGGAAAGCCGGCAGATGGTCTACGTCGACGACAACGACCGCGCGCACCTGGCGTACGTGGTCACGTTCTTCGCCGACGCCGCCAACGGAGGCAGCCCGACCCGGCCGGTGGTGATCATCGACGCCAACAGCGGCCGCATCCTCAAGCAGTACGAGAACCTGCAGAATGCCGAGATCGGCACCGGCCCCGGCGGCAACCAGAAGACCGGCCAGTACGAATACGGCACCGATTACGGCTATCTCGACGTGGCGCAGAGCGGCAACAACTGCACCATGGACAATTCCGTGGTCAAGACGGTGAACCTCAACCACGGCACCAGCGGCAGCACCGCGTTCTCGTACACCTGCCCGCGCAACACGGTGAAGTCGATCAACGGCGCCTACTCGCCGCTCAACGACGCGCACTACTTCGGCAAGGTCATCTTCGACATGTACGACGCCTACGTCGGCTCGTCGCCGCTGACCTTCAAGCTGACGATGAAGGTGCACTACAGCAACAACTACGAGAACGCGTTCTGGGACGGCTCGTCGATGACCTTCGGCGACGGCCGCAACACGTTCTACCCGCTGGTCAGCCTGGACGTGTCCTCGCACGAGGTCTCGCACGGCTACACCGAACAGAACTCCGGCCTGAACTATTCCGGCCAGCCCGGCGGCATCAACGAAGCGTTCTCGGACATGGCCGGCGAGGCCGCCGAGTACTTCTTCAACGGCGGCAGCAACGACTTCCTGGTCGGCGCGCAGATCTTCAAGGGCAATGGCGCGCTGCGCTACATGGCCAACCCGCCGCAGGATGGCGCCTCGATCGGCCACGCCGACGACTACTACAACGGCCTGGACGTGCATTACTCGTCGGGCGTGTACAACAAGGCGTTCTATCTGCTGGCCAACAAGAGCGGCTGGAACACGCAGAAGGCATTCCAGGCCTTCGCCCGCGCCAACCGCGACTACTGGACGCCGAGCACCAACTTCGACGACGGCGCGTGCGGCGTCGAGGAAGCCGCGAGCGACCTGGGCTTCACCGTCGCCGACGTGACTTCGGCGTTCGCCGGCGTCGGCGTCAGCTGCGACGGCGATACCGGCCCGGGTCCGGGTCCCGGTACCGTTGTCCTGAGCAAGGGCGTCCCGGTGACCGGCCAGTCCGGTTCGTCCGGCACGTCGCTGTCCTATACGCTGGCCGTCCCTGCCGGCGCGTCGAACCTGGTGTTCACGATGTCGGGCGGCAGCGGCGACGCCGACCTGTACGTGAAGTTCGGCAGCGCGCCAACCGACAACTCCTGGGACTGCCGTCCGTACAAGGCCGGCAACAGCGAGAGCTGCACGTTCGCCGCACCGTCGGCGGGTACCTACTACGTGCGGATCAAGGGCTACTCGGCGTTCTCGGGCGTGAGCCTGGTCGGTGACTACTCCACCGGAAGCGGTGGCGGCGGAACCCAGACCTACAGCAACTCGACCGACTACACGATCTACGACTACGCCACCGTCAACAGCCCGATTACGGTGTCCGGCCGCAGCGGCAAGGCGTCGACGAGTAGCTCGGTGAGCGTGGACATCAAACACACCTACATCGGCGACCTGAAGGTGGACCTGGTCGCGCCGGACGGCAGTGTGTACGGGATCCACAACCGCACCGGTGGCAGCGCCGACAACATCATCGGCACCTATACCGGCGACCTGTCGAGCGAAAACCTCAACGGCACGTGGAAGCTGCGCGTGACCGACTATGCCGGCGGTGATACCGGCAAGATCGACAGCTGGAGCATCACGTTCTGACCAGCAGTGCAGGGGCCCCGGTCGAAGGACCGGGGCCCCGTTTCCGCGCAAGCGGGCCTGGCGGCCGGCGGGGCAGGATGCCCGCCGGTCGGCACGGTCCGCTTTCCGTGCTTTCCGGTCCGGGCTTTTCCGGCGCCGGACGCTTTGCATCTCCGTCCCCGAACAACCCGGTCTGCCGCGCCGCGCGGCTGGCCGCCAAGGAGCAACCCCGATGAAACCGCATTCCCTGCTCGCCGGCCTGCTCGCCGGCGCGCTGCTGTCCGGCGCGCCCGCCGTGCACGCCGGCGCATCCCCGCACGACCACCACGCGGATGAAACCGCCGCGCTGGCGCGGCAGTCCGATCCGTTCGCGCCGGTCTACATCGTCGCCTCGCGCGACACCTGGCGCGGCGGCCTGCAGGCGATCGCCGGCGACGGCGTCGAACGCCGCGACAGCGTCGGTACCCCGCTGGTACTGGCGCGCGTCCAGGCCCACCAGCTCGGCGAGGTGAGCGAGTTCGTGCACGTGCACGAGAAGCGCTGCGGGGGCTACTTCGCATTCCCGACCCTCGCAGAGGCGGAGGCGTTCATCGCCGCCGACCGTTCCGCGCTGGCACGCAACGCGGTGTTCCTCGCCGATTACACGGTCGACAACCAGGCCACGGTCGGCCCGTGGTTGCCGCAGGTGAGCGAGGAGAACATCCACGCCACCATCGAGCACCTGTCGACGGCGTGGCCCAACCGCTACTACAGCAGCACCCACGGCAAGGCAGCAGCCGAATGGATCCGCGACACCTGGCTGTCGCTGGCCGATGGCCGCAACGACGTGAGCGCCGAACTGTTCACCGGCTGCAGCGACTGCTCGACCCAGCCATCGGTGATCCTGACCGTGCAGGGCGCCGAACTGCCCGACGAAGTCGTGGTGCTCGGCGGCCACCTGGACTCGATCTCCTGGTCCGGCAGCGGCGACAACATGGACGCGCCGGGCGCCGACGACGACGCCTCCGGCATCGCCACGCTCACCGAGGTGCTCCGCGTCGCGCTCGCCAGCGGCTGGCAGCCCAGGCGCACGGTGAAGTTCATGGGCTACGCCGCCGAGGAAGTCGGCCTGCGCGGCTCGAACGCCATCGCACAATCGTTCCAGGACCAGGGCGTCAACGTGGTCGGCGTGCTGCAGCTGGACATGACCAACTACGCGGTCGGCGCCAGCGGCGACATGCAGCTGATCACCGACTACAGCAACGCCGGGCTGCAGCAGTTCGTGCGCGACGTGTTCGACGAGTACCTCGCGCCGCTGGGCCTGACCCGCAGTACCTACACCTGCGGCTATGCGTGTTCGGACCATGCCTCGTGGACCAGCGCCGGCTTCCCGTCGACGATGATGTTCGAGGCCGGTTTCAACAACGACATCCACACGCCGGACGACACCCTGGCCAACATGGGCGACACCGCCGCGCCGAGCGTGCCGCTGGCCAAACTGGGCCTGGGCTTCCTCGGCGAGCTGGCCAAGAGTGCCGGTGGCGGCAGCGACGAAAACGTGCCGCCGGTGGCCGACTTCAGCGCCGTCCCGGACGGGCTGTCGGTGGTGTTCACCGATGCGTCGAGCGACAGCGACGGTAACATCGCGACGCGCGACTGGGACTTCGGCGACGGCGGCACGTCGGCCGACGCGAACCCGGTCCACACCTACGCCGCGCCCGGCACCTATGACGTCACACTGACGGTGACCGACGATGACGGCGCCAGCGACAGCAGGACCGTGGCGGTGACGGTCAGCGGCGGCGACACCGGTGGCGGCGTTCTCGAAAAAGGCGTGCCGCAGGACGGGCTGTCCGGCGCGGCCGGGCAATCGCTGGACTTCACCATGGAGGTGCCGGCGGGCGCGGCGAACCTGGTGTTCACCCTGTCCGGTGGCAGCGGCGATGCCGACCTGTACGTGCGCTTCGGCAGCGCGCCGACCGACAGCGCCTACGACTGCCGCCCCTACAAGTCCGGCAACGCCGAGAGCTGCAGCTTCGCGTCGCCGTCGGCCGGGACCTGGCACGTGCGGATCAAGGGCTACTCGGCGTTCTCGGGCGTGAGCCTGGTCGGCGACTACGCCGCCGGTGGCGGTGGTGACGACGGCGGCGGCATGCAGACGTATGCCAATGACACCGCTTACGCGATCGACGACTACGCCACGGTGTTCAGCCCGGTCACGGTGTCCGGCCGCAGCGGCCAGGCGCCGGCCGACGCGCAGGTCGACGTCGATATCCGCCACACCTACACCGGCGACCTGCGGGTCGACCTGGTGGCGCCGGACGGCAGCACCTACCTGCTGCACAACCGCAGCGGCGGCAGTACCGACAACCTGGTGCGCAGCTACAGCATCGACCTGTCGGCCGAAGATCTCGACGGCACCTGGAAGCTGCGCGTCACCGACCGCGGCAAGGGCGACACCGGCACGCTCGTCGGCTGGAGCGTGACGTTCTGACAGGGCGCGGCCGCCTGGCCGCAGGGAACGCAACGGCCGGGGCCAAGGCCCCGGCCGTTGTCTTTCGGGCCGGGCCCGCGGTTCCGCCGGCTGCCCGCCGCGTGCAAGCGGTGCGCAAGCGACCACCAGCACATCGGACATGGCGGCTGGGCGGCCGCTTCCAGTGGGTTGCCCCGGCAATAGGCCGAGGAAGAAGGAGATTCCGGCGCGCGCCGGGGCCTCCAGGCTGCCGGATTGACCCGTGCGGCGTCAGACCGCCTCGAACCTGTTCGCGTCCACGTTCTTGCGCACCTTGAGCGGGTCCCAGATGCGGCCGTTCATGGCGATGTGGACGCCGCCGGGCAGCGATTGCACCGCGCCGACCGCGCAGCCGATGTTGAACTCGGCGTCCGAGCCGCGGAAGCGCGCGGGGTTGAGCGCGCCGGTCAGCACGATGGTCTTGCCGGGGATCGAAGCGAGCACCTTCGCCGTCTCCACCATCGTGTCGGTGCCGTGCGTGACCAGCACGTGCCGCGCCGGCTGCGCGGCGATGGTGGCACGCAGCAGCTCTCGGTCGTTGGCGTTGATGTGCAGCGAGTCCTTGCGGATGATCGGGATCACCCGGAACCGGAACGCCACACCCAGCTCTTCCAGGATGCGTCCGATCTGCGGCTCGCCGACCTGGTAGTCGGACTTGTCGTCGAAGTACACCTTGTCGATCGTGCCGCCGGTGGTGACGACGAGAAGCTCTTCCATTTCACTGCTCCTGCCGGCGCGCTTCCGCGCCTGGCGTGGGGTCCGGGGGTTTGAGGCGGTAGTCCTTGTCATAGACCTCGCACAGAGTTTCGAGCGCAGGCGAGGGCGGGGCAACCGCCTGCCAATTATCGCCGCTGCCGCGCAGGAAGACGCAATCGAAACCCTCCTCGTCCATGATGGCGCCGACCTTTACCATGAGGTCCATGGTGTCGTATTCCCCCAACGGCAAGGTGTGGTTTCCTCCGAGGTTCCAGAGGTGGTACTCCCAGGCGCAGCAACTCGCGCGACCGCTTTCCACCAGCCAGCCATCACGCGTGAAGAGCTCCGAATAGCCACCGCTGAACAGGTGGACGAGCTTGCCCGCGTCCGGGTCGACAGCGTAGACATCGCCTTCGCAATTCGGCCCCGCGCCGCAGGAGCCGGTGACCTCGATTTCGTGCATGCCGTCGTCGCCCAGGTCGATGATCCGGGCGCCGCCTGTCAATGCGTATTCGCCGGGCTGCTCCAGTTCCATGCGGTCGCAGCGCCGGCCGTTGGCGCAGTCCAGCGTGACCACGTGGCGGCGCAGGTCCGGCGTGGGGCATTCGGTTGCCAGTGCCAGGACGCTGCCGTCGCTGTTGCGGACCTGTTCGACGGGCCGCGGCGAGCAGTAGCCGTCCCCCGCGTCCGCATCGACCTGCGCCTGCGCCGGGGCCATGACGGACAGCAGGAGGAGCAGGACGCACGCGCGCATCGTCATCAGCGGCGCCCGAACCGTGCCTGCAGCCCCGGCCAGCTGCCGGCCACGATGACCACCAGCGACAGCGCGATCTCCGCCCAGGCCCAGCCGGCGTCGGTGCGGTGGCTCCAGGCGATCATCACCCCGTGCGAGAACCAGAACAGGCCGAGCACGCCGGCCCAGAACGCGGCCTTCGACGCCGTGGCGCCGCCGCGCAGCACGCCGGCCAGCGCCAGCAGCGGGGGCAGGGCGAACACCAGCATCGCCGCCAGCCGGTGGCGGTCGTCGTGGAACCAGGTTGCGTACAGCACCGACAGCGCGAGCAGCGCCGCCGCCAGCACGATCCGCGAGCGTGGCGCGCTCATGCAAGCTTCGCCGCGATGGTGGCCACGCGCCGGCCCAGGGCGCGCGCCAGCTGTGCTTCTTCGTCGCTGGGCTGCGGGTCGTCCTGCAGGCCGGCGACGTGGCTGGCGCCGTACGGCGTGCCGCCGCTGCGGGTGGTGTTGAGCGCGGACTCGATGAACGGAATGCCGGCGACCAGGCAGCCGTGATGCAGCAGCGGCAGCAGCATGGTCAGCAGGGTCGACTCCTGGCCGCCGTGCATGGTGGCGGTGGAGGTGAACGCCGCCGCCGGTTTGCCCACCAGCGTGCCGCTGGCCCACTGCGCGCCGAGGCCGTCGATGAAGTGCTTGAGCGGCGCGGCCATGTTGCCGAAGCGGGTGGGGCTGCCGATCAGCACGCCGGCGCATTCATCAAGGTCGGCCGGCTGCACGTAGGGTGCGCCGTCCTCGGGCACCGGCGGCGCGGCGACCTGGGTAACCGCCGACACCGGCGGCACCGTACGC
Source organism: Luteimonas lutimaris (assembly GCF_039537065.1). Classification (NCBI taxonomy): domain Bacteria; kingdom Pseudomonadati; phylum Pseudomonadota; class Gammaproteobacteria; order Lysobacterales; family Lysobacteraceae; genus Luteimonas; species Luteimonas lutimaris. The sequence goes on from NZ_BAAAZU010000003.1 coordinate 439,330, forward strand.
AGGCGCGCGGACATGCCGTCGACTTCGCCGACGCCGCGGGCGACGTGCCGGGCGAGCCTGGCGACCGAGCCGCCGCGGCTGTAGTAGAGAACGAGGATGTCGGGCATGGCGTTCGTCGCGGCGTGCAATGCCGCACATTGTCGCAGGTAGCAGGCCTTCCAGCCCCTCCCGCCTGCGGGAGAGGGAGGCGCAGCGCCGGGGGCCTGCTTTTCACGGCGACCCGGCGTGCCCACCCCAAACCCCCTCCCGAGTCGCAGGAGAGGGGCCATGACCGCTTCGCGGGTGAGGTCTGAAGCGGAATGCAAATCAAGCCCGGGCAGCGCCGTCCCCTGCCACCACCCTTTGCTACCCTTCGCCCGATGGAGCCCCTCGACACCCTGTACCGCTGGAGCGAACGCCTCCGTGACCGCGCGCGGACGGGAACGTTTCTGCGCTTCCTGTGGCGCCGCTTCCTCGACGACCGGCTGTTCGAATCGGCCGGCGCGCTGTCGTTCACGATGGTGTTCGCGCTGGTGCCGCTGTCGATGGTGGTGTTCGGCGTGCTGTCGGTGTTCCCGGCGTTCAACGACTGGAGCGACCGGCTCAGCGACTACATCTTCTCCAACTTCGTACCGGGCTCGGCGCGCGCCATCGAGGGCTACCTGCGCGAGTTCTCGCAGAACACCGACAAGCTCACCGCGGTCGGCGTGGTCGCGCTGGTGGTGTCGCTGCTGGTCACCCTGGTGAGCGTGGAGGCCACGTTCAACAAGATCTGGCGGGTGAAGACGGCGCGGCCCAAGTTCAGCCGCTTCCTCGTCTACTGGACGGTGCTGACCCTCGGTGCGCTGGTGGCCACGGCCAGCCTGGCGCTGTCGACGCGCTTCTTCGCGCTGGGCATCTTCAAGACCGCTTCCGGGCAGTGGCTCGAAGGCGTGCTGTTGCAGATGGCGCCGATGCTGATCGAGCTGATGGCGTTCACCGCGATCTACCGCGTGGTCCCGCACCGCACCGTGCAGTGGCGCCATGCGATCGCCGGCGCCGCGCTGGCGGTGGTTCTGCTGGAGTTCGTCAAGTGGGGCATCGGCCTGTACCTGGGCAGCTTCGGCGCCTACGCGAAGATCTACCAGAAGCTCGCCTTCGTGCCGATCTTCCTGCTGTGGATCTACTTCGGCTGGATCTCGATCCTGCTCGGCGCGTCGTTCGCCTCGTCGATCTCCGCGTTCCGCTACCAGCCCGCGTCGATGCGGCTGCCGGTCGGGCACGAGATCTATGGCCTGCTGCGGATGCTCGGCCGCTTCGCGATGGCGCGCCAGGCCGGCAAGGGCCTGCACAGCGACGAGATTCAGGACAAGGAGCCGATGCTCACCGACGCGCTGGTGCAGCAGATGCTGGCGCAGCTGGGCGAGATCGGCCTGGTCACGCGCGCCGAATCCGGCGAGTGGCTGCTGGCGCGCGACCTGGACGACCTGTCGCTGGCCGAGCTCTACGAAGCCTGCAACCTGCGCATCCCGATCAACGAAGCGCACCTGCCCTGCCGCGACGACGCGCTGGGCCAGAACGCCATCCGCACGCTCGACGACCTGCGCATCCCGCTGCGCGAACTGCTCAAGCGCCGCGTCTCCAGCCTGTACGAACTGCCCGGTGAACCGCCATGAACCTCCGCCACCTGATTGCCCTGTGCCTCGCCGTCGCCGTGCTCGGCGGCTGCAAGCGCCCGGCCGACGAGCCCGCCGCTGTCGCGCCGCCCGCCAAGCCGGCAACCGAAACGCCTGCCGCCCCGGCCGATGCTCCTGCGGCGGCACAGGACGACGCGGTCGTGGAAATGCCCGCGCTCAGCGTCGTGACCGTCGACGGCAAGGCCTACGACCTCGCCGACCATCGCGGCAACTGGGTGGTGGTGAACTTCTGGGCGACCTGGTGCGCGCCGTGCCTGAAGGAGATGCCGGAGCTGTCCGCGCTCGACGCCATGCGCGAGCACATCGAAGTGGTCGGCCTGGCCTACGAGGACATCGAGCCGAAGGAGCTGCGCGCCTTCCTCGAAAAACACCCGGTGGTGTATCCGGTCGCGATCATCGACGTCTACGATCCGCCGGCCGACTTCGCCACGCCGCGCGGCCTGCCGATGACCTACCTGATCGCGCCTGACGGGCGGGTCGCCAAGCGCTTCCTCGGCCCGGTGACGGCGCATGACATCGAGGCCGCCATCGCCGCGGCCGGCGGCCCTGCGGTGACGGGCGAAGCGCAGGGCTGACCCGTGGCCGCGGCGCGCTTCCTGGTGAGCGGCCGGGTGCAGGGCGTGTTCTTCCGCGCGAGCACCCGCGAGCAGGCACAACGGCTGGGCCTGTGCGGCCACGCGCGCAACCTGCCCGACGGGCGCGTCGAGGTCGTGGCCGCGGGCACGGACGAGGCGATTGACGCGCTGGCGCAGTGGCTCCGGCACGGCCCGGCGAACGCGCGCATGGAAGAGCTGCGGCGCGAGGCGGTGGAGGGACCCGCAGTGAAGCAGGGCTTCGCGGTCCTGTAGGGCCGATACGGGCCGGCGTGCGCCGTTCCCGTGCCGGCCCTGGTGTTTGCATTATCTGGACCACGATTTCGATCGCGCACGACCGACAAGGAGGTCACCATGCAGGACAATCCCTACACAGCACCCAACGCGCGGCTGGATGCAGCCGGCGCCGCCGATGCGGTCCGCCTGTACTCGCCGGGCCAGGTCGCTGCGGCCGGTTTCCTCGGCGGACCCGTGGGGCTGATCTGGTTCCTGAAGGCGAACTTCGCGGCGCTGGGCAACTCCCGGCTCGAAACGAAGACGGTCGTGCTGGGCGTGGTCCTGCTCGTCGCGCTGGTCGCGATCATGCCGTTGCTGCCCGAGCAGTTCCCCGGCGTGCTGTTCACGGTCGTGTACATCTTCATCGGCCGGTACGTGGCCGAGAAGTACCAGCTGACCAGGAAGGCGATCGCCGAATCGGAACGTTTCACGCTCCATTCGAACTGGCGCGTGTTCGGGCTCGGGCTGTTGTGCCTGCTCGCATCGGTGGCGGTGATCGTGGTGCCGCTGATGCTGCTGGCGGCCTCGGGGGTCTGGACTCCGTGAAGCCGCGCGCGGCGATGGCTCAGTCCTCGAAGTCCGGGATCGGCCCGAGCACGCGGTAGCGCTCCTTCAGCGCCTCAGCGCGGCTGCGCGCCGGGCGAGGACAGGTCTTGCGAACGGTCCATCTGCTCGTCGTCGAGCGGAGGCGCGCGCGCGATCGCAGGCTGCACCTCGCGCTTCCAGCCAGGCAGGCTGCGTGCGGTGGCGGTCGCACCGCGTATGAGCTGCTGGCCGAGCCACGCCGGCACGCCGCCGTCGAGTCCGAACTGCTCGGCACTGCGCGGCGGGCGCCAGTTGCGCTGGAGGTGCCCGCGGAACTGTTCCTGCGCCGTCGGCGGCCGCTGCGCCGTGACGTGCAGCGTTTCCAGCGTCTGCGCGTCGTCCTGCGCATGGTCGTCCTGCGGCCTGGCGTCGTGCGCCGACGGCGGGCCGGGCGTCTGCGCATGCACGGGCCGGCCGCATGCCAGCGTCGCAAGCAGCGCCATCGCGCAGGCATGCGCCGGTGTGCGGACCCGGGACACGCAGCAGCGACTCAGGCGCCGAACGGGTGGAGCGGTGTCGGCGCGGAGTCAGGCGACTTCCGCGGCGTGCCGTCCGGTAGCGGGAGTGCGACACGCTCCGGTGCGACCGTCGCGTCGGGCAGGCGGTCGGGCAGGGCGAAGGACGTGTCCATCACGCTTTCCTGCGCGCCTTGTGGCCGGCCATGCCGCGCGCGACTTCGAGCAGCGCGCCCTGCTGGCGGGTGTTGAGGTCGCGGTAGGCCGCGAGCAGGTCGTGCTCGCCCTTGGTCCGCGCTGGATCAAGCGTGCTGGCCAGCTCCGAGAGCAGGGCGCTGGCAGGCACGCCGAAGGTGCGGGCGAGGGCATCGAGCTGGTCGCGTCCCGGCAGCTTGTCGCCGCGCATCCACGCCGACACCGTGGCCGCGCCGGCGCGCGGGATCGCCGTGGCGATATCGGTCACGGTCAGGCCACGGGCTTTCGCCAGCAACCGCAGGGTCTGGTCGATCGACATGCTCACTCCTTCAGCCGGGGCTTCAGTGTCGCCAGGTTGCACGGGCGGGTGCGTGCATCGAGCTGGGCGCGGATGATCTTCTCCCACGCCGTGCGGCAGGCGGACGTCGAGCCTGGCAGCGCGAACACGAAGGTGCCGTTGGCCAGCCCGGCGAATGCCCGCGACTGCAGCGACGAGGTGCCGATTTCCTCGAAGCTGACCGAGCGGAACAGTTCGCCGAACCCCGGCATCTGCTTGTCCAGCAGCGGCAGCAGCGCCTCGGGCGTGGAGTCGCGCCCGGTGAAGCCGGTGCCGCCGGTGACCAGCACGCCGTCGACGGCGTCGTCGGCGATCCACTGCGAGACCGTCGCGCGCATCCGGTAGCGGTCGTCGGGCAGCAGGCTGCGTTCGTGCAGGCGGTGGCCCTCGGCTTCGAACGCGGCGACGAGGTAGTCGCCGGAGCTGTCCTCGGCCAGCGTGCGCGAATCGGACACGGTCAGCACGCACAGCGACAGCGGGATGAAATCGGTCTTCGCGGTCATGGCGTGAAGCCTACGCCATCTGCCCGCGCGTGCGCTTGGGCGTAACGCGGCGCCGGTCTCAGGTGCCTGAGGCCATGGCGCGCGCCGCTGCCGCGAAGTCGCTGGCGAAGCCGGCCATGTCGAACAGGCCGGAGGCCTGCTTCGCCACCCGCAGTTGTTCGCGCAGCGCCTGCAGGCGCGCCGGTTCGCGGCCCAGGGCGACGGCGAGTGCGACGTAGGCGTCGTCGTCGCCGACGTTCATCGCGTCCATCCCGAGGTGGTGGTTGAGGCTGCCGGCCACGCGCGCGGCGAAGGTGTCGCCGGGCCGGCTCAGCACCGGGCAGCCGGCCCACAGCGCGTCGGACGCGGTGGTGTGGGCGTTGTAGGGATTGGTGTCGAGGAACAGGTCGGCCAGCTGCAGCCGGGCGAGGTATTCGTGCTGCGGCTGCTTGTCCATGAACACCAGCCGCGCGGGATCGACGCCGGCGGCGCGTGCGGCCTCGCGCAGGCGCTCGTTCGAGCGTCCCGGTCCGGACAGCAGCCACAGCACGCTGTCTTCCACGCCGTCCAGCACCCGCATCGCGCGCGCGAAGCTGGCCGGATTGAGCTTGTAGCTGTTGTTGAAGCAGCAGAACACCACGCCGCGCTCGGGCAGGCCGTAGTCGGCGCGCGGCCGCGGCGCGGGGATCGCGCGCGTCGTGTCGGAGGGCTGGAAGCAGCGCGGCAGGCGCACCACGCGCTCGCTGAAGTGCGGGGCCAGCGGCGGCGGCAGCACGAAGGCGTCGGCCAGCACGCAGTCGATCCATGGCGCGCCCGAGGTGCCGGGGTAGGCGAGCCAGTTCACCTGCACCGGGGCCGGGCGCAGCGCCAGCACCTCCGGTGCGCCGCCGCCGCCCCAGCCGCGCAGGTCGAACAGCACGTCGATGCCGGCGCCGCGGATCGCGGCGGCGACGCGGTCGTGCGGCATCCGCGCCACCTCGTGCAGTCGCGTGCAGGCCTGCAGGCGGCGGCGGATATCGCTGCCGTCGTCGGGGTTGAGCGCGAACAGCTGCGCGCGGATGCCGGCGTGCGCGGCGAGCGCTTCGAGGAAGGCGACCACGAGCAGCCCGGTCGGGTGGGCGCCGAAGCCGTTCGAGAGGAAGCCGATCTGCAGTTCGCCATCCGCAGGCGCCGCCGGCAGCGGCAGCGGCAGCGGGCGGATCGCGGCGGCGATCGGCGCGGCGCGCAGGCGCGCGCACTGCAGCTGTTCGGCGGCGCTGGCGTCCTCGCTCAGGAACGCGAACGGCTCGACCGAGGCCTGCGCGCGGCGCACCGACTCGCGCACCTGCCGCGAGAGCCGGTCGACGTCGCGCCAGTCGCACAGGCGCCGGCGCCAGGCCAGCAGGTAGGCAGCGACCAAGGGGTTGCCGGGTTCGAGCAGGTGCGCGCGGGCGTAGGCCTCGCTCGCCGCCTCGGCTTCGCCGATGTCTTCCAGCACGTGGCCCAGCCAGACGGCGATGCCGGGGTGCTGCGGTGCGTTGTTCGATGCCGCGCGCAGGCTGTCGGCGGCGGCGCGCAGGTCGCCCAGCATCCAGTGCGCGCGACCGAGGCGCGCGAGCGCTTCCGGATGTCCCGGCGCGAGCTGCAGCGCGCGCTGTGCGGCGGACGCACCGGCCCTGGCGTCGCCGGCGTCGAGTTCCGCGTCGGACAGCAGGATCCAGGCCAGGGCGCGCCGCGGTTCGCGCTGGACCGCGCGGCGGGCTTCGAGGCGGGGATCCTGCGGGAGCATCACCACGCCCGGCCGGTCAGCCGAAGGACCGCGAGTACCACTGCGTCGCGTCTTCCTGCCAGCCCGCGCTGCGGTACAGCGCGCGGGCGGCGGCGTTGTCGACGGTGGTTTCCAGGGCGATGCCGGCGGCACCGTCTTCGCGCGCGAAGTCGGCGGCGGCGTCCAGCAGCGCGCGGGCCACGCCCTTGCGGCGCGTGGCGGCGTCGACGTAGAGGTCGTTGAGGATCCACGTCCGCGCCATGCGCACCGAGGAATACATCGGGTACAGCTGGACGAAGCCGGCCATCGCGCCATCGCGCCGCGCCACCAGCACCACCGATTCGCCGAAGCGCAGCCGCTCGCGCAGCCACTGCCGCGCGCGCGGAACGTCGGAGGCCTGTCTGTAGAACCGGCGGTAGGCGTCGAACAGCGCGGCCAGCGCGTCCAGGTCGGCCGGGGTGGCGCGGGACACCGTGGTGTCCGGGGGCGTGGAATCCATGCTCATGCCTCCTGCGTCAGCCGCGCCAGTTCGTCGGCCTGGTGCTCGCGCGAGAGGCGTTCGACCAGTGCGTCGAGCGCGCCTTCCATCACGTTGGGCAGGTCGTACAGGGTCAGGCCCTCGACGCGATGGTCGGTGATCCGGCCCTGCGGGTAGTTGTAGGTGCGGATGCGCTGGCTGCGGTCGCCGCTGCCGACCTGCAGCTTGCGCGTGGCGGCGGTGGCGGCGGCCTGCTTCTCGGCCTCGGCCTCGGCCAGCATCGCCTTGAGCCGCTTCATCGCCTTGTCGCGGTTGGCGTGCTGCGAGCGCTCGGTCTGCGATTCGACCACGATCCCGCTGGGCACGTGGGTGATGCGGATCGCCGACTCGGTCTTGTTGACGTGCTGGCCGCCGGCGCCGGAGGAACGGTAGGTGTCGACCTTGAGGTCCGCCGGGTTGATCTCGACCGGCGGGCCGTCTTCCTCGACCGGGATGATCGCCACCGTCGCCGCCGAGGTGTGGATGCGGCCCTGCGATTCGGTCTCGGGCACGCGCTGCACGCGATGGGTTCCGGATTCGAATTTCAGGTGCGCATACGCGCCGCGGCCCTCGACGCGGGCGATCACCTCGCGGAAGCCGCCGTGCTCGCCGGGGCTGGCCGATTCGATCTCCACCCGCCAGCCCTGGCGCTCGGCGTAGCGCGTGTACATGCGCAGCAGGTCGCCGGCGAAGATCGCCGCCTCGTCGCCGCCAGTGCCCGCGCGCACTTCCAGGTACAGGTCGCCGTCGTCGCGCGCGTCGCGCGGGACCAGCAGCGCCATGAGGGCGGTGTCGAGGTCTTCCAGCCGCGCCTTTGCCGATTCGATTTCCTCGGCGGCCAGCTCGCGCAGCTCCGGGTCGTCCTGCATCGCCTGCGCGGCGGCGAGGTCGTCGCGCGCGCGGCGCTCGTCGGCCAGCGCGGCGGCCAGCGGTTCGAGCTGCGCGAATTCGCGCGAGAAGGCGCGGAAGCGGTCCTGGTCGGCCGCCACGCCGGGATCGGCGAGCAGGCGTTCGAGTTCGTCGCGTCGTTCGGCCAGTGCCTCGAGCTTACGGCGCAGGGTCGGCAGCATCGTCGTCCTTGTCGGCGGCCGCGCCGTGCATCAGCCGGTCGACGGCGTGCATCAGGTCGGTGTCGCCGCTGATCGCGGCCTCGCGCAGCGCCACGGTCGGCGCGTGCAGGAGGCGGTTGGTGAGGGTGTGGGCAAGGAAGTCGAGCACCGCCTCGGGCGATTGTCCAGCGGCCAGCTGCTGCCTGGCGCGCGCCAGCACCTCGGCGCGGGTGCTTTCGCCGTGCGCGCGCAGGCGCTTGAGCGGCGCGTTGCGGGTGCCGGCGGCAAGCACCTCGACGTAGCGGGCGACCTGCAGGTCGACGATCGCCTCGGCCGCGTCGGCGGCCTCGCGGCGGCTCTGGCGGTTGTCCTCCACTGCGCGCTCCAGGTCGTCGACGGTGTAGAGGAACGCGTCCTTGAGCGAGGCCACGTCCGGCGCGATGTCGCGCGGCACGGCCAGGTCGACCAGCAGCATCGGCCGGTGGCGGCGCGCGGCCAGGGCGGCGGCGACCTGCGCCTTCGACAGGACCGGTTCGCGCGCGGCGGTGGCCGAGAACACGATGTCGGCGAGGAACAGGTGGCGGTCGAGTTCGTCCAGCGGCAGCGCCACGCCGCCGTGGCGCGCGGCCAGGTCCTGCGCGTGCGCGTACGTGCGGTTGGCGACCAGCAGTTGCTTTACCTTGGCCTGGGCGAGGTGGCGCGCGGCCAGCTCGATGGTTTCGCCGGCGCCGACCAGCAGCACGGTCGAATCCGACGGCTGCGCGAACGACTCCTGCGCCAGCCGCACCGCCACCGACGCCACCGACACCGGGCTGTTGCCGATGCGGGTTTCGGTGCGCGCGCGCTTGGCGGTAACGAAGGCATGCTGGAACAGCCGGTCGAGCTGCCCGCCCAGCGTGCCGGCGCCGCGCGCCAGCGACCAGGCGTGTTTGACCTGGCCCAGGATCTGCGGCTCGCCCAGCACCAGCGAATCCAGCCCGGTGGCGACCCGGAACAGATGCCGCGCCGCGTCCCCGTCCTGGTGGCGGTACAGGTAGGCATGCAGCTCGTCGCTGCCGGACGGGTGCGTGGCCAGCCATTCGACCAGCGCATTGCCGTCGCCCTCGGCCACCGCGTACAGCTCGGTGCGGTTGCAGGTCGACAACAGCGCAACCTCGCGCACCTGCGGCAGCGCGCGCAGCTGCGCCAGCGCGGGCGCGATGGCGTCGTCGCCGAAGGCGATGCGCTCGCGCAATGCGACCGGTGCGGTCTGGTGGTTGATGCCGAGTGCGAACAGGCTCATGGATGGCGGGCTGACCGGATGCAAAGCGCTCTGGGAGCGTCCTGCATTCAGGCGCTTGCGATAAGCTCGTTGGACTTGAGGCCCTCATTTTACGGCCCGGCCGCCCCAGATGCCCGTGACACTCCGTTTCAAGCCACTCGCCCTGCCGTTCGCCCTGCTGTTGTCCGCCTGCCTGGCCGCGCCGCCGGCACTGTCCCGGCAGCCCGAAAAGGCTCCGGTCGACACCCTGACCGCCACCATGGCAGGCGAATTCGCCGTGCAGTCCGGGCGCCTGGACGAGGCCGCCGACTGGTACCTGCAGGCCGCGAGCAGCGCCGACGGCGACGCCGGCCTGGCCGAGCGCGCCACCCGCATGGCGCTGCTGGCCAACGACAACGACCGCGCCGCCCGCGCCCTGGCGCTGTGGCGCGAGCGCGCGCCCAGTTCGCTGCAGATGGTGGCTGCGCAGGCCACGCTGTCGCTGCGCAACAACAACCTGCGTGCCGCGCGCCGCCAGCTCGAATCCCTGCTGCGCGACCCCGACCCCCACGGCTGGGGCTACGCCGTCGCGGCGCTGGGCAGCGGCAGTCGCAGTCCCAAGGCAGCGGCCAAGGTGCTGGGCCAGCTGGTCGATTCCGACGCCATCCCCGACAACCTGCAGGCTTGGCTGGTGATGGGCGGGCTGGCGCAGCGGCTGGGAGTCCCGGCGCTGACCGAGCGCATCGTCGACAAGGTCATCGCGCACTTCCCCGACGAGCCGCGCGTGGCCCTGCTGCGCGCCACCCAGCTGCGCGAGGCGGGCAAGACGGAGCAGGCCCGCGAGGTGCTGGCGAGGCTGGCACGGGCCGAGCCGATGGGCGCGGACCTGCGGCTGTCGGTCGCGGTCGAATTCAACGCCCTGGGCGATACGCGCGAGGCGGCGGCGGTGCTGGCCCGCGGCCCGCAGGACGACCAGGTCTACCGCCTGCGCGCCTCGCTGCTGGCCGATGCCGATGACAAGCAGGCGCTGGAAGCGCTGTACGGGGAGCTGAAGCAGGACTCGGCCAGCCCGGATCCCTCGCGCCGGCTGCTGCTGGGCCAGGTGGCCGAATTCTTGGAGCGCCACGAGGAAGCCCTGGAGTGGTACCGCGGCGTGCCCGGCGGCCCGCAGCGCGCGCAGGCCCGGCTGCGCACCGCCAAGGTGCTGCACGACCTCGAGCGCGACGACGAAGCCTGGACCGAGCTGCGCCAGATCCAGTCCGACGCCTCGGTGGACGACGACGCGCGCCGCGACGGCTACCTGCTGGAGGCCGAGCTGCGCCGCGAAGCCGGCGACGCGGACGGCGAGTTCGATGCCTACGCGCGCGGCCTGGCCGCCTACCCCGATGACCCCGGCCTGCTGTATTCGCGCGCCCTGATGTGGGAGCGCCGCGACGACATCCCGCGCGCCGAGGCCGACCTGCGCAAGATCCTCGTCGCGGACCCGGAAAGCATCCCCGCGCTCAACGCGCTGGGCTACACGCTCGCCGACCGCACCAACCGCTACGAGGAAGCGCTGCAGCTGATCGACCGCGCCCGCGTCGCCGAGCCGGACAATCCCGCGATCATCGACAGCTACGGCTGGGTGCTGTACCGGCTGGGCCGCAACGAAGACGCGCTGGTCGAACTGCGGCGCGCGTTCTCGCTGCAGAAGGACGCCGAGATCGGTGCCCACCTGGCCGAGGTGCTGTGGGTGACCGGCAACCGCGACGAGGCGCGCCGGTATTTCGACGAGGCGCGCAAGATCGACCCCGAGAACCGCTCGCTGCAGCGCGCGCTGGAGAAGACCGGCGCATGAAGACGCTGCATTCCCTCGCCGCGGCCTGCTGCCTGGCGCTGGCCGGCTGCGTCAGCGTGCCCGATCGCGGCGGCCCGGCGATCGGCGACCTGCCGGCTACTGCCGAAGCGGCGGCGCTCGCCGCGCAGCAGGCCCGCGAACAGCGGGTGCGGGCGCTGCCGGTGCTGGCCTTCAGCGGCCGGGTCGCGCTGTCCAACGGCCGCAACGGCGGCACCGGCCGGATCGAATGGCAGCAGTCCGGTGACCGCTACGAGGTCACCCTGAGCGCGCCGGTCAGCCGGCAGAGCTGGCGGCTGGCCGGCGATGCGTCCTCGGCCACCATCGACGGCATCCAGGGCGGCCCGCGCAGCGACAGCGACGTGGAGCGCCTGCTGCGCGACGCGACCGGGCTGGACATCCCGGTGGGCGCGCTGGCCGCGTGGGCCGGCGGCGCGCGTGCGGACGAGGCCACCTTCGGCCCCGCGCGGCTGGCGTTCACCGGCGACGGCCGGCTGGCGCGGATCGAGCAGGACGGCTGGACCATCGACTATCTCGGCTGGCGCGAGGAGCATCCTGGTGAAGGCCAGCCCGGTGACGGCCAGCCGCCGCTGCAGCTGCCCGACCGTATCAACGCCGCGCGCGGCGAGGCGAAGGTACGGCTGGCGATCGACGCCTGGTCGTGGGCGCCGGACAGTCCGTGACCGCGCCGCCGGACGCGGGGGCGGGCTGGTCGCAGTGGCCGGCACCGGCCAAGCTCAACCTCTGCCTGCGCGTGGTCGGCCGCCGCGCCGACGGCTACCACCGCCTGCAGACGGTGTTCCGGCTGCTGGACTGGGGCGACACCATCGGCCTGCGGCCCCGCGCGGACGGCGTGGTCGCCCGCCACGGCGACGGCGCGCCGGGCGTGGACGAGTCGTCCGATCTGACCGTCCGTGCCGCCATGTTGCTGCAAACGGAGTCGAAAACGCCGCGAGGTGTCGACATTGTCGTCCAAAAGCGCATTCCGGTCGGCGGCGGCTTTGGCGGCGGATCGTCCGATGCGGCCACCGTGCTGCGCGCGCTCGACCGCCTCTGGGGGCTGGAACTGGGCGTCGAGCGGCTGGCCGCACTGGGCCTGGCGCTGGGCGCGGACGTGCCGGTGTTCGTCCGCGGCCGCAACGCCTGGGCCGAGGAGGTCGGCGAGCGCCTGACCCCGCTGGACCTGCCGCAGGCCTGGTACCTGCTCGCCGACCCCGGCGTCCACGTCGCTACCGCTGAACTCTTCCATGCCCCCGAATTGACGCGAAATGCCGCGCCCGCGACAATATCCGACTTTGTTTCAGGTGCTTCGCTCGGCAACGCGTTCGAGCCCGTGTTGCGCCGCCGCGAACCGGCCGTAGAAGCCATGTTCGCCGCGCTGGCGCAAGTGGGCTCGCCGCGACTGACCGGGACGGGCAGCGGCTGCTTCGTCGAATTCCCGGACCGGGAGTCCGCCGAAGCCGCGCTGGCGCGGTTGCCGGCCGGCCTCAGGGCCTGGGTGGTGCGCGGCGTGGCGCGGTCGCCGCTGCTCGACGCGCTGGATGCATGGCAACACCCGTAGGCAGGCAGGGCAGAGCGAACGTTTTCACACCGCAGGGGCGTCGCCAAGAGGCCTAAGGCACCAGGTTTTGATCCTGGCATTCGCAGGTTCGAATCCTGCCGCCCCTGCCAATCGACGGGAACCGGGAATCGCGGGATCGGCTGGCATCGTGCCGGCGTCCCCGGTTTCCCAATCCCGACTCATCCACCGCAACGGTCAGAGCGCAGCGGAGCACGACGCAGATGAAGAACGAGGACGGCAACCTGCTGATCTTCTCCGGCAACGCGAACAGGCCGCTGGCCAAGGCGGTCTGCCGCGAGCTCGGCGTGCGCCAGGGCAAGGCGCTGGTCTCGACGTTCTCCGACGGCGAGGTCCAGGTCGAGATCGAGGAGAACGTCCGCCGCCAGGACGTGTTCGTGGTGCAGCCGACCTGCGCGCCGACCGCCGAGCACTTCATGGAGCTGCTGGTGCTGATCGACGCGCTCAAGCGCGCATCGGCCGACAGCGTCACCGCGGTCGTCCCGTACTTCGGCTACGCCCGCCAGGACCGGCGCATGCGCTCCTCGCGCGTGCCGATCACGGCGAAAGTCGCGGCCAAAATGATCTCCACCGCCGGCGCCGACCAGGTGCTGACCGTGGACCTGCACGCCGACCAGATCCAGGGCTTCTTCGACATCCCGGTCGACAACGTCTACGCCTCGCCGCTGCTGCTGGCCGACATCTGGCGCGCGCACGGCACCGACAACATGGTGGTGGTCTCGCCGGACGTGGGCGGCGTGGTCCGCGCCCGGGCCATCGCCAAGCGACTGGACGACGCGGACCTGGCAATCATCGACAAGCGCCGGCCGAAGGCCAACGTGGCCACGGTGATGAACATCATCGGCGACGTGGCCGGCAAGATCTGCGTGCTGGTGGACGACATCGTCGACACCGCCGGTACCCTGTGCGCGGCCGCGGCGGCGCTCAAGTCGCAGGGCGCGACCCGGGTGGTCGCCTACTGCACCCATCCGGTGCTGTCGGGCGCGGCGATCGACAACATCACGCGCTCGGAGCTGGACGAACTGGTGGTGACCGACACGATCCCGCTGTCGGAAGCGGCTGCCAGCTGCGGCCGGATCCGCCAGCTCAGCGTGGCCGAGCTGCTGGCCGAGACCATCCGGCGCATCGCGTTCGGCGAATCGGTGAGTTCGCTGTACGTGGATTAGGTAATACGGGACTCGGGACCCGGGACTCGGGACTCGGAAGATCAAAGGCGACAGCGCTTCTGACTTTCCGGGTCCCGGGTCCCAGTCCCGGGGCCCAACCCGACTCTCCTGGTCGCGGGAGAGTCACCAAGTCGCCGCGAGGCGAATCAACACAAGAAAAGTGAGTAAACACAAATGTCAGACAACAAGCTTTCGGCCAAGAGCCGCAGCGACGAAGGGAAGGGTGCGAGCCGCCGCCTCCGTCACGCCGGCCAGATCCCGGCCATCGTCTACGGTGGCGGCAGCGATCCGCAGAGCATCCAGCTCGAGCACGAGAAGACCTGGGTCGCCAGCCAGAAGGAATGGTTCTATTCCTCGATCATCGACCTGGACGTCGACGGCAAGCTGGAGAAGGTGCTGCTGCGTGACATGCAGCGCCATCCGTACAAGCAGCTGATCATGCACATCGACTTCCAGCGCGTGAACCAGAACGAGGCGATCCGCATGTCGGTGCCGCTGCACTTCGTCAACGGCGAGCAGTCGCCAGCGGGCAAGGCCGCGGACGTGGTGATCATGCACGAGCTGACCGAAGTGGCGATCAGCTGCCTGCCGGGCGACCTGCCGCTGAACATCGAGGTCGACCTGTCCAAGCTGGAGCTGGGCGACACCATCCACCTGTCGAGCCTGGTGCTGCCCGAGGGCGTCGAGATCCCGCAGCTCAAGCTCGGGCCCGACCATGACGTGGCCATTGTCGTGGCGCGCCAGGGCCGCGTCGAAGCCGAGCCGGCCGCCGAGGGCGAGGGCGAAGGCGAGGAAGCCGCCGCCGCACCGAAGGCCGCCGGGGACGAGGCCGCGGACGACGCCGAAGGCGAGGAGAAGTAATCGCCGCCGCCGCTGCGCCCCGCGCGGGCGCAGCGTGCGGCTGCCATTGCGATGGAAGGCCTGCGACTCATCGTCGGGTTGGGCAATCCCGGCCCGGAACACGCACGGACCCGGCACAACGCCGGGTTCCGTTTTGTCGACGAGCTCGTGGAGAAATCCGGCGAGCGTTTCAAGGTCGACGCCAAGCTGTTTGGCGAAACCGCGAAGGTGCACGTCGGCGGCCAGGGCGTCTGGCTGCTCAAGCCGGCGACCTTCATGAACCTCAGCGGCAAGTCGGTGCTGGCCGCGATGCGGTTCTGGAAGATCGAGCCGGAACAGACCCTGCTGGTCCACGACGAACTCGACCTGCCGCCCGGCGTGGCGCGGCTGAAGTTCGACGGCGGCCACGGCGGCCAGAACGGCCTGCGCGACACCATGCGCCTGCTGGGGCACGGACGGTTCCACCGCCTGCGCATCGGCATCGGCCATCCCGGCCACAAGGACCGCGTCACCCCGTGGGTCCTCGGCCGCGCCTCGGCCGGCGACGACGTCGAGATCGCAAGGGCGATCGACGACGCACTCGACGTGCTGCCGCTGGCGGTCGCCGGTGACTTCAACGAGGCGATGAAGCGGTTGCATACGAACCGGGACCGGGGACCCGGGACCCGGGACTCGTAGCAGTCCCCCGTGCGGACGCGATGTCCGCCCATTTTCTTTCCAGTCGGATATCAGTACCCATGAGCCTTGCCCTGCTTTTCCGCAGCCCCGAGTCCCGAGTCCCGAGTCCCGGAGTTCCCCGTGGGAATTAAATGCGGCATCGTCGGCCTGCCGAACGTCGGCAAGTCGACCCTCTTCAATGCGTTGACCAAGGCGGGCATCGCCGCGGCCAACTTTCCCTTCTGCACGATCGAGCCGAACGTGGGCGTGGTGCCGGTGCCGGACCCGCGCCTGAACGCGCTGGCCGAGATCGTCAAGCCGCAGAAGGTGCTGCCGACGGCGGTCGAGTTCGTCGACATCGCCGGCCTGGTCGCGGGCGCGGCCAGCGGCGAAGGCCTGGGCAACAAGTTCCTGGCCCACATCCGCGAGGTCGACGCGATCACCCACGTGGTGCGCTGCTTCGAGCACGGCGACATCGTGCACGTGTCCGGCAAGGTCGACCCGATCGCCGACATCGAGACCATCGACACCGAGCTGGCGCTGGCGGACCTCGAATCGGTCGACAAGTCCATCGCCCGCTACGAGCGCGTGGCCAAGAGCGGCGACAAGGACGCCAAGGCCCGGATCGAGGTGCTGCAGAAGCTGCGCGCCGCGCTCGACGAGGGCAGGGCGGCGCGCACGGTAGAACTGGACGAGGACGAGCGCGGCCTGCTGCGCGAGCTGTTCCTGCTCACCCTCAAGCCGGTGATGTACGTGGCCAACGTGCTCGAGGACGGCTTCGAGGACAACCCGCACCTGGACGCCGTGCGCGCGCGTGCCGCGCGCGAGGGCGCCGAGGTGGTGCCGGTGTCGGCGGCGATCGAGGAGGAGTTCTCGCAGCTCGACGACGCCGACCGCGACGAGTTCCTGGCCAGCATCGGGCTCGAGGAGCCGGGCCTGAACCGCGTGATCCGCGCCGCCTACAAGCTGCTGGGCCTGCAGACCTACTTCACCGCCGGGGTGAAGGAAGTGCGCGCCTGGACGGTCAAGGCCGGTTCCACCGCGCCGCAGGCCGCGGCGGTGATCCACACCGACTTCGAGAAGGGCTTCATCCGCGCCGAGACCATCGGCTACGACGACTTCATCAAGTACCGGGGCGAAGCCGGCGCCCGCGACGCCGGCCGCCTGCGCCTGGAAGGCAAGGAATACCGGGTGCAGGAAGGCGACGTGCTGCACTTCCGCTTCAACGTCTGAACGCGTTGCCCGGAGCCGGCGGGAAAGCCGTCTGCTTTCGGACCATCGGGCAAGAAGAGCCAGCAATCGTCGTGCCTTCAAGGGAAACCCTGATCAATTCGTTCTTGATCGGCATTCCCCCGAACGCGGAAATGACCGCGATCATTCGGAGCTCCCCCGGCGCTTGTTGGCCACCGCGCAAGCCGGAACCGGTCTGTTCACGGGCACGTTCTTTGACTCTCGGGGACCAGAAAAAAGCCCTCCATCCAGGAGGGCTTTCCGTATCCGGGTTGGCAACTACAGCGGCTTGCCGCCGAACTTCCAGGTGAAATCCAGGTAGTACGTACGCCCCATCGTGTCGTACCAGTTGAAGTTGTAGAACGGGTAGTCGATGTTGCTGAAGTCCCGCGGCGGCATGGCGTTGGTCAGGTTGTTCACGGCCAGCGAAATACGGGCATGGTCGTTGATCCGGTAGCCAACCGAGGCGTTGTAGCGCCAGGTGGCGGGCAGGTATGCCTTGACTTCCGGCAGGTAGTCCTCGTCCCAGTCCTGGTACCAGAAGTTCTCATCGGTGGGGATCTTGCCCAGGCGCGATGCGTACAGCGTGGCATCCCAGTCGTTGAACTCCCAGCCGATGCGGGCATTGAACTTGTTGCGCGGGATGTCGTAACCGCTGTTGATCGCGAGCATGTCGACCAGCGTCGCATCGGGGGCATCCTTGCGTTCGTGCGAGTTCACCCGGGTGTAGTTGGCGGAAAAACGGAACGTGCCGGCCCCGGTTTCCAAACGGTAATTGGCGCTGGCATCCAGGCCGCTGGTCCTTTCCATGCCGATGTTCACGTAGCCGCCGTGGACCGAGGCGATGTGGTTGTCCGCGCCGCTGCGCACGACGCGCGCGATGGTGTCGGCGCAGAACTGCGAACCGGGATCCTGGTCGATGCCCAGGCGGCAGTCGTACTCGTCCTGCAGGATCTTGTTCACGCTCAGCGATTGCGTCTGGTTGCGCATCTCGATGTCGTACCAGTCCAGGGTGAAATCCAGCCCCGGCATCGGCGACCACACCACGCCCGCGGTCCAGGAAGTGCTGGTTTCGGGCTCCAATGTCATGTCGCCGCTCCGATCCAGCTGGAAACCCTCGTTGGAGAAATCGCAGTCGCCGAACGGGACGTCAGGCTGCTCGGTGGCGCAGCGGTAGTAATCGATGCCGCCGCTGTCGACGGAACCCTGGCCGGCGTACAGGTGGTGCAGTTCCGGCGCGCGGAATGCGGTGCCGTAGGATCCGCGGACCAGCAGCGTGTCGATGGGCCGCCATTCCAGGCCGCCGCTGTAGGTGAACTTGCTCTGGGTGCGGCCGGAATAGCGGTACTGGTCATAGCGACCGGCCATGCTGAGGTTCAGGCTGTCGAGCACCGGCATGCGCAGTTCGCTGGCAAGCGCCCAGCGTTTGCGGCTGCCGTGGCCATCCTGGTCCTTCCAGCCCCAGTAGTAGAAGGAGTCGCCGGTGGCCTTCGGGTCGGTGTTCAGGTCGTAGCCCTGGTTGCCGAACTCGGCCGTCGCGGCAATTCCCGCTGCGCCGCCGGGCAGGTCGAACAGGCTCGCATTGGTCACCGTGAACGACAGCGTCTCGTTGTGCGACTCGGGGTTGTACACGATGTGCGCCAGCATCGAGTCGAGCTGTGCGGTGGTCAGCGGCGTGTAGAAGCGATCCAGGTCGCCGCCATAGATGGGATAGCCGTCGTCATCCGTGCCCAGTTGCGGGCCCATGAAGAAGTCGTTGGCCACGTCGGCAACGATGCGTGGCCAGCTCACCTTTGCCTTGTACCGCGAGTAGCTCAACGCCGCTTCGTAATCCCAGTCCTGGGCGAAACTGCCGCGAAAGCCGGTACTGAGGCCGATGGTCTTGCCTGTGGTTTGGGTGAAGCTGTTTTGCACGCCACCCAGTTCTTCGGGCGTGAACCGGCGGCGCCACCACTCGAGCTGGCCGGTGCTCTGGTTGAAGAAGTAGTCGGTGATGGCATCGGTCTGCGCCGTTTCCCAGGTGGGCAAGCGACCGAGCTGCTTCATCTTCTGGTAGCCCAGCTGCACGTCGGCGAACCATTCCGTGCCGCCGCCGAAGTCGTAACTGAAGGAGCCGTAGGCGGTGATGCCGCGGCGCTGGTGGACGATGGTCTTCAGCGCGACGGCGGTATCGCTGCCGCAGTAGGATTCGCCGTAGCGGTTGTCGGTGACGTAGTGGGAATCGCGGTTGCCCGGCGCGTTGCAGGTCGCTTCGCCGGGGTCGAGCCAGTCGTCGTACCAGTCGCTGCGGGCGAAGTAGTCCACCGGCCTGTAGTAATTGTCGAAATCGGCGACGTCCCGGGACGAATCCTGGCGGTCGCGCTGGTAGCCCCACAACGGCTTCTGCTCGTTCAGTTCAACGCCCATCACCGCGTTCAGGCCGCCACGCGAGAAGCCGCCGGCCAGGGTCAGGTTGTACGACTCGCCGCCGCCAAGCTCGGTATCGCCGTAGCGGAAATTCATGGTCAGGCCGTCGGCCTGCTTTTTCAGGATGATGTTGACCACGCCGGAAACCGCATCGGAGCCATAGATGGCCGAGGCGCTGCCGGTCAGCACTTCGATGCGATCCACCATGCCCAGCGGAATGCCGGAAATGTCGGTGGCGCTGACCCCGCCATCCATCGGCAGGGGGAAGTCGGCCAGGCGGCGACCGTTGACCAGCACCAGGGTGTGGTTCGGGCCCAGGCCGCGCAGGTCGACCTGCTGCGCACCGGGGGTGAAGTCCGAGTTGCTGATCGATTGCGGGCTCTGGGTTGCGCCGTTGTTCTGGGTCATGGACCGCATTACTTCCGGCATGTTGGTGAAGCCGCTGGCGCTGATCTGCTCGGCGGTGATCACGCTGATCGGCGAAGGCCCTTCGATCTGGGCACGCGGGATGCGCGAGCCGGTGACCTGCACGGCCTGCAGTTCGGTGGTGTCCGGTTCCCCGGCAGGAGGCGGATCCTGCGGGGCGGGCGCGGCGGCGCGCGGAGTCGCCTGTGCCTGGATGCCGTCCTTGACGATCAGGACCGCGCCCGACGCGTCGCGCCGCGGCACGTAGCCGGTGCCCTGCAGCAGGCGGTCGAGCGCGGCGTCGGCGGGCAGGTCGCCCTGCACGCCCTGGGTGCGCGCGCCGCGGACCTGGTCGGGCCGGTAGATGAACTGCGCCCCGGACTGCCTGGCCAGACGGTCGAGCGCGGTGGCCAGGTCGCTTGCCGGGATGTCGATCCGGCTGGCGGGTTCGGCCTGGGCGTGGGCGGCCATCGCCAGCAGGCAGGCTGCGGCGATGGGAAGCATGCGGATGCGACTGGACAAAGGACCCCTCCCCGATGGCGGGCGACGCCCGCTCTCCTCCTTAGCTGACGAACGAACGACCCGAATCCCGCCTGCCCGGCGCGGGCGGCGCATCCGTGCGGCGCTCAGTTGCCATGCACCACGATCGCCGCATCGCCGTACTCGGCGCGCACCGGGAATCCCTGTTCCAGCAGCCGCACGAACGCCTCGGCGTTGGACCAGCGGAAGTTGCCGCCGATGCGCAGCGCGCCCGCGTGCGGGTCGGCGATGACGATCTTGCGGGCGTTGTAGCGATTGAATTCGGCGGCGGCGGCGGCCAGCGTCGTGTCGTGGAAGGCGAGGAAGCCGTCGCGCCAGCTCAGCGCCTGCAGCGCCTGGTCGACGCTGCCGGCGTGCACGACCATGCCGTGCGGCCCGGCCAACGCCACGCTGCCGGCCGGCAGCAGGGTGGTGGGCTGGCGTTCGCCGCCCGCGCCCGGGTCGGATTCCAGGCGCACCAGTCCCTCGGTCACCACCACGCGCACGCCGTCGGCATCCCGGCGCACGGCGAAGCGGGTGCCGACCGCGACCGCGCGGTGCCCCGCCGCGGCGACCACGAACGGGCGCTGCGGATCCGTGGCGGCGTGGAAGAACGCCTCGCCGCGCTGCAGGTCGATGTGGCGTTCGCCGCGCGAGAGCGCGACCACGATGCGGCTGTCGCTGCTGAGCGTGGCCTCGGAGCCGTCGGGCAGCGCCGTCGTCTCCAGGGTGCCGACCGGCGTGTCGTACGCGACCGGATGGACCGCGGGCGAATGGGCGCGCCAGCCCAGCGCCAGCGCCAGCGACACGGCTGCCATCGCGGCCGCGGCCGCGGCGACGCGATGCGGCCGCGACCGGGTGTCCCGCCGCCGCGGCGCGAACACGAGCGCGGCCGGCTCCAGCGGGCCGGGCCGGGCCGCGACCGCCTGCGCATCGCCGGCGGGCGGGGGACGCATGCCGGCGGCGGAATCGGCTTGGCCGAGCGCCTGCCGCCGCGACCATTGCCCCGGGGCGGGCACCGTGCCGGCAGGCAGCCCGGCCCCGAGCGCCTTCAGCCGGCCGCTTTCGCGCCACGCCGCCTCCAGGCGCAGCCAGGCGACGCGGTGCGCGGTGGATGCCGCCAGCCAGTCGTCCAGTCCGGCCTGGTCGCGCGCAGCCCAGCCCCCCGCATCGCGCCGGGCCAGCCAGGCGGCGGCGGTGCGTTCAATCCGGATGCTGGTGGCCATGTCCTTCCTCATCCTCGGCCTCCGCCGTGTGCGTCCGCGCGGGCCCGGGCGCCTGTCCGTTGCCGTAGAAGTAGCCGGCCATCAGCCGGACGCCCTTGGCGACCTGCTTCTCCACCGTCTTCTCGCTGATGCCCATCCGCGCCGCGACCTCCTTCTGTGGCAGGTCCTCGACCCGGCGCAGCCACACCACCTCCCGGCAGCGCGGCGGCAGCCGGTCGAAGGCCGCCCCCAGCCGAAGCAGGACCTGGCGCGCGTCCAGCCGCCGTTCCGGGGACACCTCGTCTATCAAGACGTTCAAGGCGTCCGGATCACCCATCGGTTCGATCGACACCACCCGGCCGCGGCGCAGGCGGTCGGTGATCAGGTGGCGGGCGGTGGCGAACAGGAAGGCGCGCGGCGCGGTCGGGCGGCACTTGCCGGCCGCCTCGTAGACGCGGATGTAGGTTTCCTGGCGCAGGTCATGGATTTCGGCGCGATCGGACCAGGCGCGATGGAGGAAGGACACCAGCGCCCCCTCGTGGACGAGGATCTCGCGTGCGAACCAGTCGTCCAGGGAATCGTCCATTCTCCACGTTATATCGCCATACCGGTGCGAAGCGGCAGTGGCTGTGGCCATCCGGGGTAGGGAAACGGGCGCATCCGCTCGTCTTCCTTCCCGACCGCCACTGCCGCGAGGGAAACCAGCGCATGTCCCTGTTCGCGAAACTGTCCGCCTTCCTTGTCCGTGGGCGGACGCGCCTGTTTTTTTCCGGCGCCGTGCTGGCGGCATGCCTGCTGTCGGGCGTCGCGGTCGCGGCGTCGCCCGCGCCGGTCGCCGAGGGCGATGGCTATCGGTACTACGCGATCGGCGACCTGGCCGCGGCCAGGCCGGGGCCGGTGGAGCCGGGCCTGATGCTGGTCGGCGGCGGCGAATGGCCGTACGACGCCTTCCGCTGGATGATCGCGCGTGCCGGCCATGGCCACATCGTGGTCCTGCGCGCGTCCGGCGCCGCCGAGGCCCAGGACGAGTTCTACAACGCCATCGGCGGCATCGCCTCGGCGCAGACCTTTGTCTTCAGCGATCGCAAGGCGGCCAGCGACCCGGCCGTGCTCGCGGCCATCGCGGCGGCCGACGGGATCTTCATCGCCGGCGGCGACCAGTCCAACTACGTGCGTTACTGGAAGGACACGCCGCTGGGGGCCGCGCTCGACCGCCACGTGCGCGAGGGCAAGCCGCTGGGCGGGACCAGTGCAGGGCTGGCGATCCTCGGCGCCTGGACCTACGGCGCGATGGACGGCGGCAGCATGACCTCGGAGGTGGCGCTGCGCGATCCGCTCGATCCCGGCATGACCCTGGTCGGCGACTTCCTGCACCTGCCCTATCTGGAGCAGGTCATCACCGACAGCCATTTCGCCCGGCGCGACAGGCTTGGCCGGCTGGTGGCCTTCGTCGCCAGGCTGCGCAGCGATGGCGTGGCCGGCGCGGTCGGGCTGGGCATCGACGAAGGCGCTGCGCTGTGCATCGATGGCGACGGCGTCGGCCGGCTGTACCCCGGCGACCAGGACGGCTTTGCCTGGCTGGTGCGGCCCACGCAGCCGCCGGCGCGGGTGGTGCGCGGCCAGCCGCTGGAATTCAGCGACGTGCAGGTGACCGGCATCGGCGCAGACAGCCGCCTGCGGCTGCCCGGCCTCGAAGTCCAGGCGCCGGCCTTCGAAAAGGTCGCCCGGGCGAGCGGTGGCGAGCTGGTACTGCGTGACGCCGCGCCATTTGCGCCTGCAACCAGCCGCTAGAATCCCCCGCTCCTCCATTCTCCCGGGAACCCTCGACATGAACGCACTGCGCCCCCTGTGTGCCGCCTTGCTGCTGTTTGCCGTCACCCCGGTGTTCGCCGCGGAGGACGCCGCCACCGTGTTGGTGATCCATGGCGGTGCCGGCCTCCAGCGGGAGGGCACCAGCCAGGCCGACGAGGCCGCGCTGCGCGCCGCGATCACCCAGGCGTTGCGCAAGGGCCACGCAGAACTGGCCGCCGGCAAGCCGGCGCTGGACGCGGTGACCGCCGCGATCACCGTGCTCGAGGACGACCCGCTGTTCAACGCCGGCAAGGGCGCGGTGTTCACCCACGACGGGCGCAACGAACTGGATGCGTCGCTGATGGATGGCGCCACCCGCATGGCCGGGGCGGTCGCCGGCGTGCACCACGTGAAGAACCCGATCCTGCTCGCCCGCGAGGTCATGCAGCACTCGCCGCACGTGATGATGGCCGGCGATGGCGCCGAGACGTTCGCTAAAGAGCAGGGTGTCGAACTGGTCGACCCGTCCTATTTCCGCACCGAACGACGCTGGAAGCAGCTGCAGCGGGCGCTGAAGGAGGACGCCGCCGGGCAGGCCCACGCCGAACCGGAGGTCGCCAAACACTTCGGCACCGTCGGCGCCCTGGCCCTGGACCGGGAGGGGCACCTGGCGGCCGGCACTTCGACCGGCGGGATGACCGACAAGCGCTATGGCCGGATCGGCGATTCCCCCGTCATCGGTGCCGGGACCTATGCCAACGGCCAGTGCGCGGTGTCCGGCACCGGCTGGGGCGAGTTCTACATCCGTGTCTCGGCAGCCCATGAGATTTGCGCCCGTATGGCCTATCTCAAGGAAACGCCGGCCCAGGCCGGCGCGGCCGTGATCAACGAGGAGATTCCCGGCATGGGGGGCGACGGCGGCGCGATCGTCCTGTCCGCCAGCGGCCAGGTGGCGATGCCGTTCAACACCGAAGGCATGGCACGCGGCTGGATCGGTGCCGACGGCGTGCCCCACGTGGCGCTGTATTCGGACGAACCGCTGGCCCTGCCCGGCGAGGCCACCACGGCGCCGTGAGCGGATCGCGGCCGGCAGGGTCCGGCTGCGCGGCGAGGCGAAGAAAAAACGCCTGCCACCGTTGACATGCTTTCGCCCGCCGGTCAAAATCGCGGGCTGTTTCGTGGGTTTGCAACGACCGGAGGGATACCCAAGCGGCCAACGGGGGCAGACTGTAAATCTGCTGGCTTACGCCTTCGGTGGTTCGAATCCACCTCCCTCCACCACGCCGGTTCCGCAGTCCGCGGGAGTAGTTCAATGGTAGAACCTCAGCCTTCCAAGCTGATGGTGCGGGTTCGATTCCCGTCTCCCGCTCCATTGCAACTTTCTTCCGCTGGCGCACGCAAACCACTGCAATCCAATTCGCTCACGTAGCTCAGTCGGTAGAGCACCTCCTTGGTAAGGAGGAGGTCGATGGTTCGATTCCATTCGTGAGCACCATCTCCAGGCAACACGCAACACCGCTCCACCACATTCCGCATTCAGCCACCACAACAGTTCAGCGAGAAGCACAGTCATGGCCAAGGGTAAGTTCGAGCGCACCAAGCCCCACGTGAACGTGGGCACGATCGGTCACGTGGACCAC